>JAPZAO010000104.1 GCA_027460615.1 Candidatus Methanoperedens sp. | reverse complement strand
TAATACCCATACAAAAATGTGTGCATCGTGCGGATTCGGAAAGACCAAACGAATGCGATCATACAAATGGCAAGAAAAATGCGGATATTAAGGTGACCCCGGTTGCATGAAGAATGCGGTATAGTCGGTGTCTCTTATAAAGAAGAGGCGCCTGCCGCACTATCAATCTATTACGCATTATATTCTCTCCAGCACAGGGGCCAGGAATCTGCAGGCATAACCGTCCATGACGGGAACTGTGTCCAGACTTTAAAAGGCATGGGACTCGTGCCTGATGTTTTTAATAAAGCCGATATCCAGAAACTGAAAGGTCATGTCGGCATCGGGCATGTCCGCTATTCGACTACTGGCGGCTCAAAGATTGAGAATTGCCAGCCTCTTCTTGTCAGTTTCAGCAGCGGGACAATAGCGATTGCCCATAACGGCAATCTTGTAAACTCAAAAGAATTGAGAGAAGAGCTTGTAAAAGAGGGGAGGATATTTCTCTCGGATTCTGATACCGAGGTCATTGCGCATCTCCTTGTTAAAGAACTCATGCACAACGGGCTTGAAGATGCTGTCAGGGAGATGATGAAAAGGCTTGTGGGTTCTTATTCGCTTGCCATCCTGATAGACAAAACGCTTGTCATTATCCGCGACCCGCTTGGAGTAAAACCACTGTGTCTCGGGCGAATTGATAACGGCTATGTGGTGGCGTCGGAAAGTGTTGCTATTGATATACTAAACGGGGATTTTATTCGTGATGTCGCCCCGGGGGAAATGCTGATATTCAGCAATGGGTCGTATGAAAGCCGCCAGCTTATTAAATCAAAGAATTGCGCGCACTGCGTCTTTGAATATATTTATTTTGCGCGTCCCGATTCTGTTATAGACGGACAGCTTGTGTATAATGTCAGGATGCGCATCGGGGCAACGCTTTTCAAGGAGCATCCGGTAGAAGCTGATATTGTTTCCCCGGTACCCGATTCGGGAATTACTTATGCGATAGGTTTCTCCAAGAGTTCGGGAATCGATTATATGGAAGGATTGATGAAGAACCGCTACATTGGGAGGACTTTCATCATGCCGGGACAGGATATGAGGGAGACTGCGGTCAGATTGAAACTCAATACTATAAAGCCGAATATAGAAAGCAAACGCGTTGTGCTCATCGATGACAGCATTGTGCGCGGGACAACCTCGCGGCGGATAATAGATTTGATTCGTAAAGCAGGAACGAAGGAGATCCACATGAGGGTTGCCAGCCCGCCGATTATTTCACCGTGCTATCTGGGGATTGATATGGCTACAAGAGAGGAACTTGTGGCTGCTTATAAGTCGGTGAAAGGTGTCGAGGCTTTGATTAATGCCGATTCGCTGGGGTATTTGAGCATTGAAGGGCTGGTGAGTTCTATCGGGATTCCCATGGATGACCTGTGCGTGGGATGTCTGAGCGGCGTTTATCCTGTTGAGATTCCGGGCGAGAAGTGTTCAAGAAGGCAGTTGAAACTAAGTGAGTTTTGATATAATTTTTGAGATAATAAGTGTAAGAAATCCAGAAATTATATTAACTAAGGAAAATAAACTATAAAGCAGACAAGTCTCTATTAAGGTATTTTAAATGCAGGCCGAAATTATCTCAGAACTAACATCCGTTCTTAAACATAAGTTCAACCAAGACCTCTTATCCATCGTATTATTCGGCTCCATAGTCAAAGGCAACTTTACAAGCACTTCTGACATAGATGTCCTTGTAGTCTGCGAAACTCTCATAAAAGATTGGCGGGTGCGCGATAAAATGACCCTAGAACTTACGGAAGATATAGAATTAAAATACGCCACTTCAATTCATATGAATCTTGTAAGCAAAGAAGAAATTTCACATGCAATAGATTCTGTTTCCCCGTTAATGCTTGAAATTTACGAATCTAATGAGATAATTTATGAAAAAGATAACTTCTTTAAGGAATTATTAAACAATTTCGGGAAAAATCTCAAAAGCCTGCATGCTATAAAAATAGAAAAAGGCGTCTGGAAAATCCCGGGTCTGGCTGTGATAGAAAGTGGCTGACACAAAACAAATTTTTGAAGCTTTAATGGTAGAGGCTCAATCTGATTTGAGGTCTGCAAAATTATTGCTGGATGGAACGGAATTCAGCAGGTCGATTTATCATTCTCAGCAGGCGATTGAGAAAGCCATGAAAGCAAGCCTTGTTCTGGCAGGAATCGTAATAACCGATGAACACTGGGTTTCAGACAGGTTTATGCAATCATTTTCCACAATGCCGAATATACAGAATATTATACGTGACGCGAAATATTTAGAGAGGCAGGCAACAAAATCAAGGTATCCGTTGTTTAGTAATGCAGACAGACCTATCTGGATACCTTCACGCGAATACACCGAGCAGGATGCTGCGGATGCCTACAGGAAAGCATTAACTATTTTTAAAAATATAAAGCAGTTTTTAAAAGAAAAACACAACATCTCGATTACGGAAATACCATGAAAAACATATCCTATTGAGGGAAAACTAAAAAAGAGAGAACTGATATTAAACACTGAGGCATAATGACTATGGGCATAATAAAAAGGCTGGGGCTGGACTTTAAGTGGATAAAGCGGCTATTCAGGAAAAAAAAAGCGAGAATTGGAATATACGGTCCTCCCAATGCGGGAAAGACCACGCTTGCGAACAGGATTGTCAGGGACTGGACCGGCGATGCCATGGGTTCAGTGTCCCATATACCACATGAAACCCGAAGGGCGCGCCGACGCGAAGGCGTGACAATCGAATGCAACGGCTCGTCTGTGACCCTGGATATAATCGATACGCCCGGACTTGCCACCAAGATCGATTTCCATGACTTCATGGCATTCGGGCTGACTGAAGAAGAATCGAAACGGCGGGCAAAAGAAGCGACTGAAGGCGTGATTGAAGCCGTTAAATGGCTGGATGACCTTGACGGTGTTATACTTGTTATGGATGCGACAGAAGACCCCTATACGCAGGTGAATGTGACAGTGATAGGCAATATGGAAGCGCGCAAACTACCTCTGTTGATAGCAGCAAATAAGATTGACCTTCCCACCTCATCGCCGGCACGGATTCACAGCGCGTTCCCGCAGCATCCCCTCGTTCCTATATCCGCTCTTGAGGGGCAGAACATAGATGCACTGTATCAACAGATTGCTCAGCATTTCGGGTGATTATTATGAAAAACTTTATGAACGCTTTATCAAAAACTGTTGCGTCAGTTTACACCGCACACACGTATAGCTTCGCTATACGTGGATACCGCAAAACCGTCGCGCAGCTTTACTTCGCAGACACGTATGGCTTTGCCATACGTGGACACTGCGTAAACCGAAGTTTCGGTTTTCAAACGACAGGTATGCGAAGCATACCTGAACACCGCATAAAGCGAGGTGTCGCTTTATGATAAAAGGAATTCAAATGGATTTAATATCAGAGGATAAACTCGATTCCATGACCTCGATGGAAAAGGTGCGGTTAATCCTTGATGAGGTAAGAAACGGGAAAATCCTTATTCTTGAGAAAGGTCTCACCCCGAATGAGCAGACAAAACTTATTGAGCTAACCATGACAGAGATAGCGCCAGACGATTTCTCAGGGATTGAGATCGAGAGTTACCCTGTAAAACATGATAACAATATATTGGGTAAACTTTTCGGGAAAACCACTGTGAAGACAAGGCTCACAGTAATAGGTCCTGCGGACCAGCTAAAGACGATAAAAAAGGACAGGGACCTGATAAGCGCACTTGTCTCAGCACCATAGACCATGCCGCATAAATGTACACGATGTGAAAGCGTTTTCAAAGACGGCGCTGCAATAATACTTAACGGCTGCCCGAAATGCGGCTGGAATAAGTTCCTGTATGTAAAAGACGCAGATGAACCTCATTCCGAAACAAGAAACAAGGAGGCAGTTCCCCCCGTTGCTTCAAGATTTATCAAAGAGGTTGATGAGATTCTTGGAAACAAGGTAGCTCAGCCAGAATCAAAAGAAGTGAAAGCGGAACCGAAACCTGAAATAGGCGAGCGGGTAGAATCCGTGAGAATAGTATCCCCGGGTTCATACGAATTAAATCTGGAATCTCTATTGGAAAGAGATGAAATCGTAATGGCGCTTAAAGAAGACGGGACATACCTTGTCCATTTGCCCTCGGTCTTCCAGAAAAAGAAACATCATGAGCGGTAGTATATATTGGGTGTCCAGTACAAACTGGTAGAGTATATATAAAGCTTACCAATGTTCTCCCCACTGCCCCCTTTAACTTGTAAATTATTAGTTCTGCCGTCACTTATTTTTAGGAGCGCATTTTCATTATTTTTATCGAGCGTTATCTCAATTGAGTTTTCGGCAGTAAAGACACGGATAGTTGTATCATCAGTTTTGAGGATTTTTGCATTCTCCGTCCAATTAATATCGAGATCGTCTTTTAGGAAATTTAGTAGTCTATAGTCTTCGATTCCTGGGACATTGTCCCAGTTAAATAAATACGTATTGGAATACTTTTTTTGATCTTGGGAATCAGGTGTGTATATGATTATTGTATTTATACTGGCTCCAAGCTTGCGCGAATCATGCAGATAAAATCCATTTTCAAGCCGCGAGATGTTTTTCACGTGGAGAATTGTTTCGTCCTGGTTCATTTTCACAATATCATAATCAAAATTCGAGAAGATATCTTTTATTTTAGGTTCAATGCTTTTACTTCCGAATAGAAGAATATACGTTTTTGGAATTTTACCAAGGTCATAATTCACTATGAATGTGGCATTGGTTTTATCAAAATTAATTGTGAGTGAAGTAATTTCAAAAGTATGATTTGCAGACGTCCCTTCTGAGATTGGAAGTATTGATGCAAAAAACAATACTATGAAAATTACCATGATTGATTTTTTCATCTTGGAATTACAATGTACTCTTCGAATATATCATTTTGCATCGTTTTTAACTTCCGCTTTTCTTCAAAAACCAGACCGGTAGTGTTTCTTTGCCCAATCCGAATTTACTTCCCCATTAATAATACCTCGCAGTGACTCGATATTATTTTCCATATTTTTTAAAAGACCGTATTTTATTCATTCAACATACCCTAAAAAGAAAGTTATTTGACATATTAAATCATTACTTGGTATCATGGAAAAAAATAGTCCTTTTTTTAGAGCTTCTGTTGCATCAGTTTTCTATTTTGTTATTTTTATCATGCTAAAATATTTCCTGCAAAATAAAACAGTTGATTGGCAGGGCGCCTTATTTGGCGCAGTGGTTTTCTGGCTTGTTATTTTTCTTGTACATTATTTCCTTGATAGACGTTATGGAAGCTAGTTTTACATCATTATATCACAGTGCTTTTTTTAAAAATAAATACACGATATAAGCGATTATCAAAACTATTAAGAGCCATAAAAGGATGGACAGTATCCTTATTAAAATAAATGCAATAACCAGAGCAATTATCGCAATAATAATGTCTGTAAGTTTCATAGTAAAGATTTCTTTTTGATGCTTATATCTTTATCCTGCAACAACCCAGTGGATAAATAGCATGCGCATAAGAATCGTCCATCAAAATTCCGCCGCTTAACATTAAACTTAGCCTTTAAATTGTTTCAGTTTTAAAAAATTCTCCACAATCCTCAACCCTTCCGGCGTCAGCACGGACTCTGGATGGAACTGCAGCCCGAATATCGGTCTCTGCTTATGCCTCACTCCCATAATTATGCCATCTTTCGTCTTAGCCGTAATCTCAAGCTCTTGCGGCAGCCTCGTTATGGCAAGCGAATGATAACGCCCTCCCACCACAGGATTTGGCAGGCCCTGATAAATGCCGTCGCCGTTGTGGTATATCTGCGAGGTTTTCCCGTGCAGAGGTCCTGATGGCGAGTGGCTCACCTCGCCGCCGAAAGCAACTGCTATTGCCTGGTGACCGAGGCACACGCCAAGCAGGGGAACACTCGATTCCCTGATAATCTCAAGGCAGGTTCCGATGTCCTTCGGGTTTGCTGGATGTCCCGGACCGGGCGATATCACTATTGCGTCAGGATTAATTTTTTTAACTTCGCCAAGCGAAATTGTATTCGGGACAACCACAGTATCAGGCTCGAATATTGATACGTAATCCACAAGGTTCCAGACAAACGAGTCCTTGTTGTTGACGAATAAGACCTTCATATTCCTCCGATTGCCTTGATTTGGATGCCAGAATAATTGTGATAGAACACGGATTGCACGGATGACACAGATGCACACGGATTAAACTCATCCGTGAAAATCCGTCCAATCCGTGTCATCCGTGTTCTAAGCAGTTGTACCTTTTCATACTGGTCGGAGGAGATTGCGGCATCACTTTGCGCTCTTTGCGTCCTCTGCGGTGATTGAGCCGTAACATTTAATCTGCGTTCATCTGCGTTTATCTGCGGTTTTTTGCACATTTAAACCTCCAATCGCCTTAATCATCGCCGCCATCTTGCGCTCAGTCTCGTTATACTCGTATTCGGGGTCGGAATCAGCCACAATCCCTGCGCCGGCCTGCACTATTGCAGTTTTGCCGCTCTTGATTATCGTTCTTATCACTATAGCAAAATCCGCATCCCCGTTCCATGAGTAATAACCCACGCCGCCGCCGTAGATTCCTCTTGCATCTTTCTCAAGGTCATGTATTATCTCCATTGCCCGGATCTTTGGCGCGCCCGAAAGCGTACCAGCCGGAAATATGGCGCGTGTGGCGTCGAACTGGTCGCATTCATCGCGCAGCATGCCGGATACGGTGCTCTCAATATGCTGGATATGGGAGTATTTCAGGACAGACATGAAATCATCCACTTTCACCGAGCCGCCTTTTGAAACCATCCGCACATCGTTGCGCCCGAGGTCAACGAGCATCACATGCTCAGCCCGTTCTTTTTCGCTTTCCAGCATTTCCTTTGCGTATGTCTCATCCTCAGCTTGAGTCTTCCCGCGCGGGCATGAGCCGGCTATCGGATTGATTATAACCTTCCGTTTATGGACTGAAAGCAATGTCTCGGGGCTTGCGCCTATGATACTTGTGCCGTCAAACTCAAAAAGATACATGTACGGGCTTGGATTGACGCTGCGGAGCACTGTGTATAATTCAAGCGGCGTCTGGCCTGTTGTTACATCGTACCTGCGTGAGAGTACCACCTGGAAAATGTCGCCGTCGATTATGTGTTTTTTTGCCTTCCTTACAGCATCTTCGTATTCATCTTTTCCCATATTGCATGTTATTTGCGCGGGACAGTTTTTCTTTGAAACATGTGCTTTTGCATTGTTTATCATTATTGCCAGCTTTTCGGCATCCGCCTTTGCAGCCTGATACACAGCCTCCGGATTATCTCCCTTCATGACGAACGGCGTAACAACTATATACGTCTCATCGGTCATGTGGTCAAAAACCACGGTTTTTGTGGTGAGTGCAAACTGCGCGTCAGGAGTATTGCTTTTCTTTGGGGGAATATCCATCCAGCAGTCATACACCATATCATAAGCGCAAAAACCGATAGCACCACCGAGAAATGTCTGCCTGTCAAAACTTTTGCCGATAAATTTAACACTTGAGGCTGCAAAAGCCGCCCTTATGGCATCCATCGTATCAAATCCGGCTTTAAGTTTCCTTCCCCTACCTTTTTTGGAATTGCAAACCTCCGAAAGCGAGGATTCGATTAGCTTAATCAGGTTTGTCCTGTGTGTGTAATCAAGCGTCAACTGCCGGTTCTTTATTGTAATGACCGCGTCGGGTAAAGCCCCAACGAAAGAGAAACGGGCATGCTTTTTTTCCTTCTCCACTGACTCAAGAAGGTATGCGCATTTTTTATCCATCGCCGCGTAAAGGTCAAGAGGGGAGCATTCAGTTTGAACCTTGGCCATAAGCTGGATAATGACTGGCTTTTCCTCTGCAAGGCTTATGAAATCAGGTTCACTTATATCAAATTCCATGCATCCTCGCATTATTAATAAAAGCCATCACTTTCTTTTCATCTTTTTTCCCATCGGTTTCCACGCCCGAAGCCGTATCGACCGCATACGGGCGCACGCTCCTGACCGCATCCCTGACATTTTCAGGGTTCAAGCCGCCTGCCAGTATCACAGGCATGCCAGCATGAAGAACTACTTCGGAACTTATCTCCCAGTCATGCTGCGCTCCCGTTCCGCCGGTTTTTCCATCGATAGAGGTATCGAGAAGAACTGCATCCGCTATTCCTGAAAGTTCACTAATCTGTTTTATCAGTGTTCCGGGTCCCGAATCCCGGGATACAGGGATTGTTTTAATAAGCTTTACCCCGGTTTCCTTTATTTGTTTAAGTTCAGAAATCGCCATTTCATTATGTACCTGCACAGCGCCCGGTCTTGCAGTCTTTATCATATTGATTGCCTGTTCGGCTGTTTCCGGCATTATTACAAGCACCGAGGTCATAAAAACAGGTACTTTTGAAATCAGCCTTGATGCCTCGGAAATACTAATTTTCCTCGGGGAATCCACGGGTACTTCGGTTATGAATCCCACAGCGTCAGCACCTGCATTTATTGCCATATTAAGGTCGCGGTCTGCTTTTATGCCGCATATTTTTACTTTCATAGTTATTCTCTTAATGTGTTATTGCCATCATTTCGTTTCCGTTTTTCATAAATTCGTAATCAACTTTTTTTATCGATATTTGAAATCGCTTGAAGTCCTTATCATGCATCAAAGTATCAACCAATGATGATTTTTCTCCTTTTAAATTCACAATCGGGAAAATACGAATTTCTTTTGATGTTATTCTGAGAAGTTCCAAAATAATTTTCTTGTGCAAATCGTAATTTATATAATTTTCATATAGAAACAAAAAATGTGATACCAGGGAAGTGGTAAACCGGTTGTCAATGAAACCAGAAGAAGGATACTCAACAGGCATGTATCTTTTTGTTCCATGGTTTTTAAAATCTTCAATAAATAACTTATACGCTTTTTCTCGCTGAGCTTTTAGCGCCTGTATATCTTTGAAAAAATTCCATACATATAAATCAACAATCTCAGGCAATTGTTTTAGTACCACATCAAGGTCTTGCCTGCATTTCTGCTCGATTTCCAATGGGCTGGAAGTGTAAATTCTATCAGATGCGGTTACATTGTATCCTTCTGCGCTGGCTTCGGCGCAGAAAGAACTTACCCCGGATGCGACATCAAGAATCAGTTCGTTTTTATGTAAATTATCTAAATCGAACATTCTATAGTACTCCTCAAAGGTTCGTCCTATCAAAACAATATTTTTAAGGTTCAATTGTTTACCCATGTTTTCAGAAATCAAATTACAAAAACCGCGCAAGCTTTCCGGGGTCGCCTGCCGCATTCACAAAATCCTTCAATTTATCCAGGGCTGCGCCGCTATCAATAGACCGGTTCGCCATTATTATCCCGGATTCGATAGTATCAGCCTTCCCGCTGACAAGCAGGGCTGCGCCTGCATTTATTGCTATGATATCCCGCTTCGGGCCTTTTTTCCCTTTTAGCACTTCAACGATATCCCGCGCATTTTCCTCAGGGGTCCCGCCTGCGATTTCACTGGCCGTAGCGCGCTTGATGCCAAGCTTTTCCGGCGTCAGGGTATATTTTGTTATCTTTCCCTTGTTCAATTCTGCTACCCGGGTTTCACCTGTATTTGATATCTCATCCATGCCGCTGCCGTGGACAACGAGCGCCCTTTCAGTCCCGAGTATGTTAAGGACGTTTGCCATGGGCTCGCACAGGGAGCCGTCAAAAACACCAATCAACTGCGCCTTTGCATTTGCCGGGTTCGTAAGCGGCCCGAGGATATTGAACACAGTCCTGAAACCCAGGTCCCGCCTTATCTGCGCCACTCGTTTCATCGAAGGGTGAAATACAGGCGCGAGCATGAACCCAATTCCCGTTTTTTCTATGGTCATTTCAACGTCCTTCGGTGATGAGTCTATCTTTACGCCAAGCTCTTTGAGCACATCGGCGCTGCCTGATTTTGAAGTGATTGAATAGTTGCCGTGCTTTGCTACAAAAACACCGCATGCAGCGGTCACTATGGCTGCCCCGGTACTTACGTTGATTGTGCCTGTGGAATCTCCGCCGGTTCCGCATGTATCGATAAGGGTTCCGGCGACTTTCGGGGAAATAATATTGGCGGCTTTCTTCATGCCAAGCGCCAGCCCCGCTATCTCTGCCGGTGTTTCGCCTTTCATCTTCAGGGCTGTCAAAAATGCAGCTATCTGCGCGTCGGTCGCCTCGCTGAATATCTTGGTTATTGCAAGGCCCGCCTCTTCTGTTGTCAGGCTCTGGTTCTGTATGAGTTTCAGGATATATTCTTTCATAATTTTCACTGTACAATCTTGTACAACAATGTATAAATGAGTACATTATATATAAAAGTTACGTGATGCTTTAATATAAGAAAAGCATTAGGAGGGAGCATGAAGCAGCAGGATGCATACAAATTAATCGCAGCATTTATGATTTTAATTATGATTATCGTGCCGGTGGCTTATGTCATAACAAGCCCGAGAAGCGACACGGAATCGCAGACATCCGCCCAGCAATCGCAGCAGGACAAATACAATCCTGAATTCTGGACTGTCGACCAGCCGTTCTATTCAATTGCAGATGCTCTCAACATTACACCTTATGGGGCAGTCACAGCGGATTTTGTGGATATAAATGGCATGACGCCTCAGATGAAACAGGCGGTTTTACAATACTCCGGGGATATGGGCTCATTGATAAATGACCTGGACAACAGGATTTACAAATCGAATACCACAAAAATGTATTTTGCAACCCTGCCGAGTATCCAGCAAGGAGTACCAAACTTCCTTCTGCTAAGTACCATGTACCCTGATAGGAATAATTTTGAATATATAGTAATACCCAACACAAATAATATACTCAAAAGACAGGATACAGGCGCAATAAACATAATGGGAAACCCTGTTATTTATGCCCCGCAGGAAGAAACCGCAAGTCAGGTTTTGGAAATCATGTACGGTCTGAATAAAACAAATACTTCGTTGGACTTATATAATGGACTGCTCAATAAAGTTGAGCCTGCACAGTATCAAACAATAAGTTCAAACGTGACCTTTGCAAAACAATTTTATATTGGTGTCCGGGCAATCAATGGAAGTTATGAACGGACAACTGCATACATGGATGTGAACTCAAGCACTCTGGAAAAAATCAACGGGTTAAAAACCAATAGCACTAAAAACGGTTTCGAACTATATAACCTGACAACAAGCGGAAATTATACCTATGTCAGGATAGTATCAACCGATATTTCCAGAGTATTTAACGAAGAGATTTATTAGCGCAAAATATATACCCCATGGCGCTGTAGAGAAGCCGATACTTTTTAATCGGATGAATGATGAAGGATTAAATCCTGAAGGAAGTAATTAAAATGGCACAAACATATATCAAATTTGAAGTTCCCGCCGAGTTATCCAATAAAGCATTAGAAGCTCTGGAGATGGCACGGGATACAGGAAAGATTAAGAAAGGAACAAATGAAGCCACAAAAGCAATCGAGCGCGGAATTGCAAAACTTGTAATAATCGGCGAAGATGTGAACCCGCCTGAAATTGTTATGCATTTACCTGCACTTTGCGAGGAAAAGAATACACCATATATTTTTGTCAAAAAACAGGTAGAACTCGGCGCAGCTGCCGGATTGAGCGTGGGAAGCGGCGCAGCGGCGATAGTTGAACCCGGAAAAGGCAAAGAGCTGGTTGATGAAGTGGCGCAGAAAGTCCATGCCCTGAAGAAGTGAGAGCATGGCAGACGAAGACGCGGGATATCCCGCAGAAATAATTGAAGTCGTCGGGAAGACCGGCATGCATGGTGAAGCCATGCAGATACAGTGCCGGGTACTGGACGGCAGGGATAAAGGAAGGATTATTACCCGCAATGTCGTCGGACCTGTGAAGCGCGGCGATATCCTGATTTTGCTTGAGACTTCAAGAGAAGCAAAGAAATTAATGTCAAGGTGAAATCATGGAAAAAAAGAAATGTTCTTTCTGCGGAGGCGCTATTGAGCCCGGCACCGGCAAGCTTTATGCCAAAAAGGACGGGACTGTCTTCTATTTTTGTTCATCAAAATGCCAGGGGAATTTAGACCTTGGCAGGATTCCGCGCAAGGTCAGATGGACAGAGGCAGGCCGTAAAGCAAGAGGGAAAACAGCATAAAAGGTAGGAACCGTGGAGCGCACTTACGTGATGGTTAAACCCGACGGCGTGCAGCGGGGGCTGGTCGGGGAGGTTATAAGCCGGATAGAGCGGCGCGGGCTTAAAATAGTGGCTGTACGCATGAATACGATATCCACGGACATTGCCAAAAAACATTATGCTGAACATTCCCAAAAACCTTTTTTTAATTCGCTGATCAGTTTTATTACATCGGGGCCCTCGGTCTCAATGGTTGTTGAAGGCAAGAATGTGATCGCGGTAATGCGGGCAATAAACGGGGCTACCAATCCTGTAAATGCTGCCACAGGTTCAATCCGGGGCGATCTTGCTCTTGATACCGGGCGCAATATCGTCCATGCCAGCGATTCATCGGATTCGGCGAAAAGGGAAATAAGCATCCATTTCAAGGATTCCGAAATCGCGGGATATTCCAGAGTTGATGAAACCTGGATATACGAGAATTAAAGGTATTTTTTAAGTGAATTCTATTTTTGAAGGTGAGAAATTGAACGCAAAAATCGTGTTTGTAATTCTGGGAATTGCGATATTGATCCTAAGCGGATGTGTGCAATCACCGGAAAAAAATGTGCCTGTAAGCACGAATCTATCCGGAACGAATATATCCAATGCTACTCCTGTTCCCGCAATAGAAATAACGACGCCAAATGTAACACCAACTATCCCCAAAGAATTGCCGCCCAATACGATATTTGTCTCGGCGCGGATGCTGAAACCTGTAGACTGGGGCAATGGGAAATTAGAACTCGTATCAATGAAAGTTAAGATATATAACCAGCGGAATACCCCGCTCTCCATAAAAGCACAAATAATAAATGATAATATGATTCTTGAGGAAAAAGCGTTTAGTCTTGCCGGCGAGGGCAGCAATATCGAATTTGCAAATGAAAAGAACCATTTTATAAATAACACTAATATAACTTTACGATTGCTGGTTCAGGATTATAAGCCGATTGATTACAACGTTGTGGAATCTGGCGGTCTCAGTTAATCCAGGACCATCCTGAACTATGGATAGTGAAATTAACAGAAAGTGTATAATAACTTAATACAATCTATAGGGTATGGAAAATAATCTGCGCACTCCCATCGTGTGTGTGATGGGGCATGTCGACCACGGCAAAACGTCGCTGCTTGACAGGATAAGGGGCACCACTATTGCGGAGCGGGAAGCGGGTCTCATAACGCAGCATATAGGCGCTACAGAAGTGCCTCTTGAGGTTATTAAACGCGTATGCGGACCGGTTTTTAAGGGAGATACAAAAGTCCCGGGACTGCTCTTTATCGATACTCCGGGGCACAGGGCTTTTACAACTCTCAGGGCAAGAGGCGGCGCGCTTGCCGACCTTGCTATACTGGTTGTCGATATTAACGAGGGATTCCAGCCCCAGACTATAGAAGCAGTCGAAATACTCAAAAGATTCAAGACGCCGTTTGTTGTCGCGGCGACCAAGATAGACAAAGTTACAGGATGGAACCCGCAATCGGGGCAGCCGTTCATTGTCTCATATCCCGGACAGCCGGAACATACAAAGGTTGCGCTTGATGAAAAAATATATGTAATAATCGGCAAACTCTATGAAATGGGTTTCAGCTCTGACAGGTACGACCGTGTGCGGGATTTCCAGCGCAATATTGGCGTGGTGCCGTTAAGCGCAAAGACCGGTGAAGGCATACCCGACCTCCTCATGATATTAATGGGGCTGGCGCAAAAGTTCCTTGAAAAAGACCTTGAATACAGGGCAGTCGGTCCCGGCACGGGAACTGTCCTTGAAGTAAAGGAAGAAGTGGGTCTTGGTACTACGCTTGACGTGATATTATATGACGGCGAGTTAAACGTGGGTGATACAATAGTCGTGGGAAGCAGGGGAACCCCGATTGCCACGAAAATCCGCGCCCTCTTGAAACCGCGCCCGCTTTCCGAGATTCGTGCTGAAGAGAAATTCAAGCAGGTAAAGAAAGTGGTCGCAGCGTCGGGTGTTAAAATTGCGGCACCCCAGCTTGAAGGCGCTCTTGCGGGCTCGCAGGTACGCGTCGTTGATGGTAATATCGAGGAAGTGGCTGCTGCGATAAAATCCGAGATAGATGCGGTGAGGATAGAAACCGAATCAAACGGGGTTCTTATCAAGGCCGACACGATAGGTTCTCTTGAAGCTCTTGTGAACGAACTGAAAAAAGAAAACATACCGATACGCAAAGCTGATATCGGCGATGTTTCAAAACGCGATGTTGCAGAAATAAAAACAATAAAAGACCCGCTATTCTCGGCAATCCTGGGTTTTGAAGTGGATGTCCTGCCTGATGCCAGGGAGGAACTCATGGGTTCTGACATCAAGCTATTCGTCAACAATGTCATCTACCGGCTTATCGAGGATTACAAGAAATGGGTGGTCGAACAAAAGCAGGTCATAGAGAAAAAGCGCTATGAGACCATAATCAAATCCGGGAGGTTCAAAATATTGCCAGATTGCACGTTCAGGCAGAGCAAGCCCGCAGTTGTGGGTGTGAGAGTTCTCGGCGGAGTTATAAAGACAAATCTTGAAGTTATGAAGGATAATGGCGTGATTGTGGGGACAATAAAAGGAATCCAGGAAAATAGCGAGAATATAGGCGAGGCTGGCGCGGGCAAGGAGGTTGCTGTGGCTATCGATGGACCCACAGTCGGGCGGCAGATAAAGGAAGGGGATACGCTTTATATAGACGTGCCTGAGAAACATGCAAAAATAGCAGAGCAGGAGCTTTTTGAGGCTATGAAAATCGAGGATAAGGAAACGCTCATGGCATATATGGAGATAAAGCGCAGGGGAAATCCTTTCTGGGGAAAATAATCATCCTTAATAATTAGCAATCAAGAGACATTATGCCACGTTCTACACCACGTTTTACACAATAAGAATTATATAAGAGTTATAACAATATTATACATTACGAGGGTACATTATGTCAATATTAGATGTAACTGAGGATCAGATATTCCAGACTTTAGGAAAAGGAAGAGATCCCAATTTCAAGCCTATAGAAAAGGTCAGGCCTGTAATAGTCAAACCAAAGAAAACATATACGCTCAACAACATCAAAACGACGCAAAGCGTGAAAACCGTACAACCGCAAGTTCAAACCGTATCTCAACCTGTGATATCCGTCCCTTCACCGCAAGCAGATGACTCGGTAAGGAAGCTCACAGAAGATTTGAATGAACTGAACAGCCGCGTGGCAGGGCTCCAGAAAATGGTAAAATGGTACATAGTGCCGCAATTTGTGGTTATTGTTGTGTTGGTCCTGGCTTTTGTAGTGAAAAGTTAATATTTCAATTTTTGAGAAGTCAGCGTATCTTTCCATCTCGCATATCTGACGGATTTTAACCGAAATTATCTTGTATTAGCTTCTCTTTAGTGGGCGGTATGAAATATATCGTCCTCGTAGGAGATGGAATGGCAGACTATCCTCTCCCTGAACTTGGCGGGGTTACGCCTTTAGAGGCTGCTGATACTCCCAATATGGATTTTATCGCAAAGCATGGAAAATGCGGCGTTGCAAAAACCGTGCCTGACAATATGCCTGCAGGAAGCGATGTTGCAAATCTTTCCATAATGGGCTATGACCCGGTACGATATTATTCGGGGCGCGGCCCTCTTGAGGCTGCAAGTATCGGGGTGGCTCTGGATAAAGATGATATCGCTTTTCGGTGCAACCTGATAACCGAGAAGGACGGTTTGATTGCAGATTACAGCGCAGGACATATTTCAAGCGAAGAGGCAGGTGTCTTAATCGAAGCCGTTGATAATGAACTGGGCAATACTTGCAAATTCCATGCAGGCGTGAGTTACAGGCATTTACTTGTGATGAAACACGGTGAAAAAGCACAGTGCACTCCTCCTCACGATGTAATGGGGCAATCCGTTGATGATGTCCTGCCTCGCGGGGATGGCTCGAAACTCCTGATTAACCTTATCAAAGCCTCAAAGCCAATTCTGGATAAACATGAAATCAACATGAAAAGAAAGAAAGACGGAAAGAACATCGCGAACCTTATCTGGCCGTGGGGCCAGGGCAAAGCTCCGGCTATGCCTCTTTTTAAAGACATGCATGGCGTTTCCGGTTCCATAATTTCGGCAGTGGATTTGCTAAAAGGCATCGGGAAATATGCGGGTCTTGATATCATAGATGTTCCCGGGGCTACGGGTTATCTGGACACCAACTTCGGAGGTAAGGCTGCATATGCGCTTGAATCTTTGAACGCTCATGATTTTGTGCTTGTGCATGTCGAGGCGCCTGATGAAGCAGGGCATATGGGAAATATCGAAGCCAAGATAAAGGCGATATCGGATTTTGATGAGAAGGTGGTGGGAGGCATGCTGAACGAGCTTGGCGGGTTCGGGGATTTCCGGGTTATGGTGCTGCCCGACCACCCCACCCCGATATCTCTGAAAACGCATACAAGAGAGCCTGTTCCTTTTGCGGTTTATTCTTCGACCGAGAGCGCGGATTATGTGGAGAGGTTCGATGAGGCTGCGGCA
>JAPZAO010000103.1 GCA_027460615.1 Candidatus Methanoperedens sp. | reverse complement strand
GGCCGGGCTGGTGCTGCTGGGGCTGTTTTATGGGCTTGCCCGCCTGCTAAGTCCCGCGTTGCCGCAAGAGATTCGAACCGGACTTCAGCCGGTGAACCCATGGTCCGTGCGCCGCACGGTTACGATCGCGGTTTCGATTGTAATCGGTGCCTGCACTCACAATAAATCATAGAAGCAATTTCGCTATCCGACATAACCCAGCCGGTCTTATACTGGAACTGCGGATACGTGAGCGCGCGGACATCGGTTGAATCATGCAGTATCATCGCAAGCCGCTCCACGCCCATCCCCAGGTTCATCACAGGATACGGAATATTGTACTGCGACAGCGCAGAAGGCGAGTATATCCCGAACGTGGCAACTTCCACCCAGCCGTCCTTGTATTTTGTCTTTGAACCCACAAGTTTCGGGTGATATGCAAAGACCTCTGTCTGCGTATCGGGCACATAATACTTGCTCCTTTTCTCATCTGGCCTGAAGGTAAAATTCGAAAAACCAAATTGGCTCAAAAGTCCCGCTGCCACGGCTTTTCCGTCATCCACGCTTACATTCTCATCCATTATAACGCAGGATGCCGAATAATAAGCCATAAGGCGCGTGGCGTCCTCAGCCTGCTCGCGGCGGAAGACTCTGTCCACAGAAAATAGTTTAAGAGGGGTTTTTTGATAATCGATCATTTCCCCGAGACTTATGAACCATCCGGATGTCATGTGGCTTCTCAGGGTATTCTGGGAGCTCACGGGAACAAGGGATTTGAACTCAGGGAATACATGGTCTATCATCACAGCAACTTTTGAATCCGGGACCTTCAGTTCCGACGCTATCTCAGGCACAAGGTCATCCCCTTCGATTTCCCCTTTCTTGTACGAATGAAGTATCTGTCTAATCTTCTCGATTCCTTCGTCGCTAACATCGCCCAGGATGGTTTTTATCTCTGCTATCCTTTCATCGGATATTCCGACGTTCGGTCTTGGAAGCCCGCCGACATAGAAGCAGCGGTCAAGGACTGCAAGCGCCTCGTATCCGAATTGTTTGTGGATATCCCTGTCCTCCACGATGATGGGGTTCATGAATTCCAGAAAACCCAGGCGCATATAGGCGTCGCGAAGGCGCTGGATGGTATCAAAAACAGGATGTGGTTTACCGTATTTTAACGATGCACGCGGGTATTTTTCATTGATTCCAGGACTTGAAACGTATTTTTTCCCTGCATTCCATGCCGCGTCAAAATCGGCCTTTGTTGCTTCTTTAATTTTGTCAGGATTGAATTTCATAATTTCTATTTTTCTCCGATAACCGGGTTTATGAATCCCCCTCTCATCATCTGGTCAACCAGCACGAGCGCCACCATGGCTTCCGCGACCGGGACAATGCGGGGCGGGATTGAGGGGTCATGTCTCCCTGTGATTTTTATTCTAGTATCTTTCATATTACTCATATCAACAGTACGCTGCTCTTTCGATATGGAAGGCGTGGGCTTCACTGCTATCCTGCATATTATTGGCTCACCGTTACTGATTCCTCCAAGCATCCCGCCTGCATTATTGCTTAGCGCCCTGATTTTATCATCCCTCAGCGCGATTGGGTCGTTCATCTGGCTCCCTTTCATCTGCGCGCATTTAAACCCTGCCCCGAACTCGACACCCTTTACAGCGCCAATGCTCATCAATCCGCGGGCAAGCTCGGCACTCAATTTATCAAAGACAGGCTCCCCGACCCCTGCGGGAACGCCTGTGCCTATTATCTCAACTATCCCGCCAACGCTGTCCCCTTCGCTTCTAACTGCGTGAATCATTGCCTGCATCTCTACAGCGGCTTCCATATCAGCGCACCTAACAGGGTTTTTTTCCGTATTTTCACGGATATCTTCGATGCTAACGGGTTTTGCGCGAATTCCCCCAAGCTCGACCACATGACCGAGAACTTCAATGCCCTGGAGTAAGAGGAGCTTTTTTGCGACCGCACCTCCGGCTACGCGCCCGATGGTTTCCCTTGCTGATGACCTGCCTCCGCCGCGCCAGTCACGTAATCCGTATTTTAATTCATAAGTAAGGTCTGCATGCCCCGGGCGGGGGGTATTCTTGAGCTCTTCATATTTGCTTGAATCCACGTCCAGGTTTTTGACCATTATTGATATCGGCGCGCCTGTTGTCTTTCCTGAAAATACTCCTGACAAAATCTCTGCTTTATCTTCTTCTTTTCTCGGGGTTGTAATGTCGCTCTGTCCCGGTCTTCTCCGGTTTAGCTCCTTCTGGATATCGGTTTCATCAAGCGCAATACCTGCAGGGCATCCGTCTATCACCACGCCCACGCCGGGACCGTGGCTCTCGCCCCATGTTGTGATTCGAAACAGTGTGCCAAAGGTATTTCCAGCCATGCGCCATTATTTATCTTTATTGTTTATATATGTGCTTGGAATTATGATTGAGATATTCGTTGATGACGAAAAATGCACAGGATGCGGAGAATGTATCAGGGTCTGTCCTAAAGGCCCGAGAATATACAGGATTGTAGAGAAAAACGGCAGGAAGGTGGCAGAAGTTGTGGATAAAAGTTTCTGTATCGGATGCACCACCTGCGTAACAGCGTGCAAGCCAAAAGCTATCAGGTTGGAGCGCGGGTGGTAAGATGGATGGTAAAGATGCGGGAGATAGAAACGGTGGAGGAAAAATGAGCAAACTTTTTATAGACGGGAAAGCCATCCAGCTTATAAAAAAAGAACTGCTAAAAGAGAATGCAAACGCAATGCGTATATTTACGGGCGGAGGCGGATGCTGCAAGCGTTTTGAAATAACTCCTGTAAAAAAACCGCTTGCAGGTGATGTTACCTTTAGGCAGGACGGAATCGATATATTTATCGAAAAAGAGCTTGTGGATAATACATCCGTTATAGAGATCAAAATTGATGAAAATAAAGGATTATTGATAAATTTAATTGAATGACCATTGCATATGTATAAATAAAATTAATTCGTAATATTACGAACATTGGAGCAATAAAATGATAGGTATTTCAAAACTTTACTGCGGAACCGTTGAGCCCTCGGATGCCCTCAGGTACGGGCGGGACTCAAGCAAGCTTCCCTCACATTTATTACAATTCTCAAAAGACAAAAAACCGGTAGTGGTCTGGAACATGGGAAGGCGCTGCAACCTTAAATGCGTCCATTGCTATGCCCAATCAAAGGACATCGAGTACAAGAACGAACTTACAACGCAACAGGGAAAAGACCTCATAGACGACCTGGCGCAATTCGGCGCTCCCGTCATTCTTTTTTCAGGCGGCGAACCAATCATGCGAAAAGACCTCCCCGAGCTTGCCCAGTATGCAAGGTCAAAAGGAATGCGCGCCGTCATATCCACGAACGGCACATTAATTGACAAGAAAATGGCAAAGGTGCTCAAGGACATCGGCCTTTCGTATGTGGGCGTGTCGCTTGACGGCATGAGAGAGACAAACGACAAATTCAGGGGCATGAAAGGCGCTTTTGACGCCGCACTTAACGGGATGCGCAACTGCCTTGCAGAAGGCGTTAAAGTCGGATTGCGCTTCACCATCAACAAAAAAAACGTGAAGGACATTCCGGCCATATTCGACCTGCTTGAAAAAGAGAAGATCCCCCGCGTCTGCTTCTATCACCTTGTTTACGCCGGGCGCGGTTCAAAGCTGGTAGAACAGGAACTCTCGCATGAAGAAAGCAGGAAGACGCTTGACCTTATCATGGACAGGACAAAAGCGCTGCATGACAAAGGCTTCCCGATCGAGGTATTGACAGTTGATAACCACTGCGACGGACCGTATGTTTATTTCCGGCTTCTGAAGGAAGACCCAAAACGCGCGGCAGAGGTGTTTGAACTCCTCCAGATGAACCAGGGCAATTCCTCAGGCATCGGCATCGGCTGCGTATCCTGGGACGGCTCAGTCCATGCAGACCAGTTCTGGAGGCATTATTCCTTTGGCAATGTGAAGGAGCGGAAATTCAGCGAAATCTGGACAGATACGAGTAATGAACTCATGGCGGGTCTTAAGAGCAGGAAACCGCTGATAAAGGCGAACGCAGACAGGTGCGCCCACTGCAAGTGGTTCGATATCTGCAACGGGAATTTCCGCGTACGCGCCGAAGCGATATACGGCAATGTCTGGGCTGATGACCCGGCCTGCTACCTCACAAAAGAAGAGATTGGCTACAACGAAACAAAGTAGCTCCATACGTCATCGGTTAAGAGAAAAAAAATGGGATAGAACACGGATTCCACTGATAACACGGATTGGCACGGATGATAAAATATCCGTGAGTATCCGTCAAATCCGTGTCATCCGTGTTCTATTTCAACTGAAACGATATGCATTAAATCAATCAAACTCCTTAACCGATGACCAATGAAAGTAGCTTTAGCGATTTCTCGGTTTTGGCATCGCCGAGGGCGCCTTCTCAAGCACGGTTTTTAGCGATACCTTTTCCTTTCCCCTGAATAACTCCATCGCAACCCTGTCCCCCACTTTGCGCTTGTTCATGACTTTTATCAAGTCCCTGACATTGTTGATTTCGACGTCATCCATGCGTACCAGGATGTCTCCTATCCGGAGGCCTGATTTTTCAGCTTCGCTTTTTGGTATTACATTAGTAACCATTACCCCTTTTTCAATGGGCAGTTTGTAGTATGCCACCATTTTGGGATTGACGTCCACCGCATTCATACTTATCCACGGCCTGATTATCTCGCCATGCTCCCGCAACTGCTGCGCTATCCACATGGCAGGCTGGATAGGGATGGCAAACCCGATGCCCTGGGCAAAAGGTATGATAGCGCTGTTTATTCCTATCACAACGCCTTCGCTGTTAATCAGGGGCCCACCGCTGTTGCCGGGGTTAATGGCAGCATCTGTCTGTATCAGCCCTTCCATGAATGTAGCCTCGGTCTGGATTGACCTGTTAAGCGCACTAACAACACCCGCCGTGACCGTGGGGCCGCCGACAAGACCTAACGGGCTGCCTATCGCAATTGCCATCTGGCCTATCTTGAGATTATTGTCCTTTGCCATCTCAGGAACGGGCAGGTTGCTGGCATCAATGTGAAGAACTGCAAGGTCCATGATGGTATCAATGCCCCTGAGTTCTCCAGGGAATGTCCTTCCATCCTCAAGCGACACTTTTATCTCCTGCGAGCCAAGCACCACATGGGCATTGGTCAGTATCCATCCCCCTTCATCGATTACAAAGCCTGAACCAACGCCCGGCACAGGATGCACGTGCAGGTAAGCATCTCTCATCAACTTTACTTCACTGATATTCACGACGCTCGGTATGACCTTTTCCACAGCCGCAACAACGATATCGTCAAAACTTGCCATATTTATCACCCCACGAATCAACAGTTATTTGGAATTCAAACTATGATTCTGCTTACTTATTCTTTCACCGCATCACTATATATTCTTATTGAAACCTTTTGATACCACAGGCCAAAAACGGTCGTTTCTCTTGACAAGTTCGATTGGTATATCAAAAGCCGAACTTAACACTTCGCCTGTAAGCACATCTTTTTTAGCGCCCCGGGCAACCATCCTGCCTTTTCTTAAAACAAGCGCATGGGTAATTGCAGGTATTATCTCCTCAATATGATGCGAAATATAGATCAATGTCGGACCGCCGGCGGTTTGACACATATTCTCTACAGCATCCAGTAATCCTTCCCTCGCTTTCAGGTCAAGGCCCGCGCACGGCTCATCCAGCACAAGTAATTCCGGTTCGGGTAACATTGCCCTTGCGATAATGGTTTTCTGTTTTTCACCATCCGAAAGCACCCCGAAACTGCGACCCGAAACCCCTGATATTCCAAAAAATGCCAGTAACTTTTGTGCACGGTCATAGTCTCCCGCAACAGGCTTTTCATACAGGCCGATGCTGGCAAACCTCCCCGAAAGCACTATATCCATGACAGAATCATGGTTATGAATCATATTCATTATCTCAGAGCTGCATTCACCAATGTGCCGGCGCAATTCCCGGAGGTCTGTGGAACCGAATCTTTTTCCCAGAACTTTCGCAGTCCCTTCCGATGGCCAGTGGTAACCATTAATAATACTGACCAGGCTTGTCTTTCCTGAGCCATTTGGCCCGAGTATTGCCCAGTGCTGGCCGCGGTCTATCTTCAGGGAAATATCCTGAAGGATAATTGTGTTGTTCCGGATGAAAGAAATCCGGTCCAGATTGACGATTGATTTTGAGGGCATTTTTTTTATTGGTATCCGGGAAAATAATTTTTTGTATTCAATCCATCACTTCTTTTCTCATAGCTTAGAATGAAACCAGTTGTCGGTGATTTTGCTAAAGAGCCAAATCTAAGGTCAAAACGCTACACCCAGTACATGAAGCAGCATTATAATGATTGCCCCGGGAATTCCCCCGAGTGCGCAAATCAATACTACTGTAGCGTTATAAGCAATGCCTAATTTAAAAATGATATTGCCCAGAGCAAGAAGAATGAGTCCCAATATTGAATTTACTATCAGGTACTTTGCAGCCTTCAAAACGATATATACAGCAATCACAGCTACAATTGCCAATAATAAGATTGTTGTTTCGATTACCATCAATGTTAAGAGCAATCTTATATTTATTAAGTGTTTTGGTTCCTCTGATTTAACAGCATTTTTATATTATGCTCATTCCACGGAGTCCGCGAAATGTGTATTTTAATTATAAATAATATTGATATTGTTCACTACAATTAAAAAATAAACAAAATTCAGAAAAATTAGTATGAACATAATATTTAAGATGGATATAATTGCCACTGAGTTTCCCAGGCCGTTTCCATTATGCAGCATGAATTCGGAGTTTTCCCAGATAATTCTCGTTATGAAACCTAATAACAGAACCGTTAAAATTTTTAAACCGGATGGCAATAGCATTCCGAATAAATTAAAAAGATATGCAGATTTTTCGTTGGCTTCATAGGCATTGACATATTTTATCCCGATATAAGTACTGATGACATCCAGAATAATTAAAAAAATAAGCAAGTAAATGCTATATTTGATGATTTTCCTGGAATGCAGTACTATTTCTTTGAACATTATTGGTCCCCATTCGGCCATTTCCAGACTGCTGCGTTTCCCCTGAAGCAGCAAATCCAAATAATGATAGGTTCCGGAAATATTTAAAGCTTTCGAAATTATTGTATACAGTTCATTATAATGATAATCCTCATGGCCTGGTTTGTTACGGAAATTTATAATTTTTGAAGTTCCATGACCACGGCGCCGAAATCGTCATAGCATGAAATTAGATACACAAAAAGAAAAATGGGGGTATGATAGATCCAGCCGGCAATAATAACCACGGGAAAACCAAAAACAATACCGAGTACATTTCCATATACCTTTTTGCCTCCAAGCTTTTCCCAATCTGCGGCTATTCTTATATTGCCTTTTTCAAATAGAATCCTGTATTCAAGCTTATGATATTTTGCAAATAAAATATGACCGAGTTCGTGCAATCCCACCGCAATACCCAGATAGAAGAACATCACAAGAAGATAATTCCCAAAACCGTACAGGATACCGTATGATGTATGAGGTGAAGATATCATGCTTACTTATCTTAACTCAGTGTCCTCGTGGTATAAAGGTATTCAATTTTTCCTCAAATCAAACACATATCTCTTAACCCGCGGGGCAACCTCGCCGCAGCCCCTGTAAAAGTCGATATGCCATCCGCTTTCAAAAAGCAGCTTTTTAAAATGGGCAATCTCAAAATCCTTCTTGAATGTGTAAAAGTGGATTACTCCTTCAGGTTTCAATATGGAACGGGCGAGATTAAGAAAATGGTCATGCCCGTAAGGAGCGGGCATCACTATCCTGTCAAAAGGTTCTTTGAAAATATGTTCCATCGAATTCGCGTCTGCGAGGATAATATCGGCTTCAATATCATTTAGTTCGAGATTCTTTTTCAAATAAGCACATGCAGCCGGGTTATTATCAAGTCCTGTAATTCTGACATTCTTTTTCTTCTTAATCGGCATCAAAAACGGCCCAACACCTGCGAATAATACCAGAACAGTCTCGCCGTCATTTACTTTTTGTGCTATCCGGTTCCGTTCATAATACATTTTCCCTGAAAAATATGTTTTCGTAACATCCACAAAAAAGAAACAGTTGTTCTCCCTGTGAATAGTGGTTGTGCTGTTCCCAAGCAGTAATTCGAACTCTCCCGCCCGCGTAGCGCCTTCAATCTTATGGAGTTTCCGAAGGACTTTTTTGATATCTTTCCTCTGGTGGGCCAGCGCATCAGCGATAAGATATTTTTCATCATCCAGAGCCGGGGGAATATTGATAATCGCTATGTCCCCGATGACTTCAAAACCTTTCGGGAGCAATGATAGTTTTTCTTGTGGGATTCTATCTTTCAGGAGGTCATGAAGTGACATAACAAGACATTAGCGTCAGTTTTTTAGCGCGCTTGCAAGCATTATAGCCCTTGTATAATGCCCTCCGACCCTTGATGTATCCACGAACACTTTTTCCATCAATACAGGCGCGCCGTGACCGTACCCGCCGCCCAGGAACACAAGCGTCCTGAAAATGAGGTTCCCCGAAATCCCATCAGGCGCAATGATAAAATTTGCCTCTTCGATTGCATCTTCTATCAGGATTGAATAATCCTTTGCGTTTATACCTATATCGCGTACTCTTTTTGTTACAATCTCAGCCTCGACAAGCGTCATGTCCACCTTCTCATCCCTGCCTTTATCTTCAAAACGCCCGCCTGAAAGAATTCCTACTCTTGCTTCTATTCCAAAACGTCTGAAATGTTCGACACCTCGTTTTATTAACTCGACCTTATCCTCTACGGAATTTCCTTCATCAATGCCCACGGGCGCGAGGAAAAAAGGTCTTCCGTCTGCCGTTTCCAGCAATGCGACCCTGTATAATTTTGTGAGTTTAAGTGATTTTTTAAGTTCAGAAAGTGTCTTTGTAGCACTGAGAGTTCCCCTGACTGCGCCGTCAATCTCGCCTGAGACCAGCAATTCAACCAGTTTTTTTGGCGGCTCGGCTGAGTGGATTATCTCAAGTTTGGTGCCCGTCGCCTTAATCTGTTTTTCATCCCCGACAAGCACAACATCTGCATACTCGCTTGCTGCTTCTGCGCTCTTAATCAGTTTTTCTGAGATTTTCCCTATCCCGAGTCCGATCCTTGCATGGTTCTTTCTTGCTTTTTTTTCTATATCAGAAAGGAGAGACATCTTTTCCATTTTTTCAGGTCTTCTTGCCAAGTTCTTTTGAACGTTCGCAGGCCGCAATTACTGCGTTCATCATTGCAACGCGGACGCCCCGTTCTTCCATTACCCTGAGTCCCCTGATTGTTGTGCCGCCCGGTGATGTTACCATGTCTTTTAACTCACCTGTATGACTCTTGTCCTCAAGCACCATTCTGGCCGCTCCAAGAACGGTCTGGGCTGCAAGTAATTTTGCTGTATTCCTGTCAAGACCTTCGTGTACGCCGCCGTCCGCAAGCGCTTCAATTACCATGAAAATATAAGCCGGGCCGCTGCCGGATAATCCCGTGACTGCATCCATAAGATGCTCAGGCAGTATGACGCTTCGTCCTATGGCATTAAAAATCGTTTTCGCAATTTCAAGGTCATCCTTCGATACCGCGCTTCCCGGGCTGATGGCTGATGCGGCTTCCCGGACGGTCGCAGCGATATTTGGCATTACCCTCACAACCTTCGTTCCCCGCGGCAGCTCTGTTTCATAAGTCGCGATTGCTACGCCTGCGGCAATTGATATAATCAACTGGTTCTTTATGGAGAATTTTATTTCTTTTAGAAGAGCCGGAATCGTTTGCGGCTTGACCGCAATTATGAGAATATCCGAATCTGTGACCGCAGAACAATTGTCCTTGCAGGTGCTTATTTTATACTGTTTTTCAAGCGACTCCAGCTTTTCGGAATCCACGTCGCTTGCGTATATGTTTCCAGGAGGGACGAGTTGAGCATGAAGTATGCCTTTTATAAGGGCTTCGCCCATCTTTCCCGTGCCGATAAATCCGAGCTTTTTATTCCCGATGGTTGTCATTAAAACCCTATAAAGTGGCGCAAGCGATAAAAAGATTGTTATGAGATAGAGGCGAACCACGGTAAACACGGATAGTCGTTATCCGATACTCATCGCAAAGGCGCAGAGGGCGCAAATATAGGTTTAAAAAGTTTAGTTGTTAACTTTAATTCCTCAAGATATTTTCCGAGCGCCCGTTCTCCCTTGAACCCGTTTTTCTTTGCAAGTTTCACAAGCGCCGAATAAATCCCGCTGCTGTATTGAGCCGCTTTCTTTTCTTTAAAGACAAGTTCATCAGGCAGATATTCCTTTGCAGCCACGCGCAGAATATATTTCCGTATCCCGTTGTGTATCTTGAGTTCGGGCGCTATCCGAAGAGCAAGTTCCACAACCTCCCTGTCAAGATAAGGAACACGAAGCTCAACAGCATTTGCCATTGTAACGGCATCGTCTCGCTCAAGGTTGTTTTTGGCAATATTATCGAGGTCTTTCCGAAGCGCCTGTTCAAGTTCGGCAGGGGTCATTGATTCATACCGCTTGTAGCCCGCAAAAAGCTCATCAGCGCCCTGGCCTGAAAGCATCACGCGAATACCGTCGTTATGGGCGTCTCTTGATGCGAAAAAGAGAGGCATGGCAATACTTACCTTTAACGGGTCTCCTGACTCGACTGCTCTTATTACAGCAGGAAGAGCTGCCTCCACTTCATCAGGGGTAAGTTCATGCAGATGCAGTTTATCCGAAAGCCTGAGGAGCTTTGCCGCTCTTTTTGTCTGCATTATATCATGCGAGCCCGCCATGCCCACAGAATACAACTCTACTTCAGGGCAAAGCGCGGCAATGAGAGAACTGTCAAGACCGCCTGAGAATGCAAGCGCGCAGGGTTTGTAGCGCCGCTTTTCAACAGCGCGCCTGATGGCTTCACATAGCGCTTTTGAGGCTGTGTTTTCATCCGTTATCGGTTCGCCCGCAGTGAAACCCGCCACTTTTTTTTCTGTTATTTTTCCGGCGCTGAAAGTAAGCATGTACCCGGGCTTGAGAGTGTGAATTTCATTCATCCCGATAGCACACAGCGCCTTTTTCTCGGACGCAAAAGCAAACCCGGCGCCCGTGCCGTAGTAAAGCGGTTTTACGCCCGCGGGGTCGCGCGCAAGATGGAGTTTTTCGTCCTCAATGAAGGCAAATGCGTAATCGCCATCTAATTCTTGAATCGTTTTTTCCATGCCTTTTGCGCCAATCAGGGCAAAAAGCGCCTCGCTGTCCGAATCTGTAGTGATGTGAAGTTTTTCTGCTATCTCCTTGAAGTTGTAAATCTCCCCGTTGTACGTGAGCGCGCCGCCGTCTGTGAGCGGCTGTTGTTTATCACCTGTGATTTTGAGAAGGACATTGCCGAGCGTAATGTCGCCGATGGAATATGTGCCGGAGCCATCGGGTCCCCTGTGCTTGATTGCTGTGAGCATCTTTTTGACTAGAGCTTCCGAGTCTTTTCCTGCCGAGCCTGCTATGCCGCACATGATGGCTCTTACCACTGAAACGGTTAAAAAGGGTTCTATTCATCATTGCATGAGTACAGTAATCCCCAGCCAGGCGGCAATACCTGCAAACGGTAATAGAAGCAGCCATGCCAGCCATGTAACATGCCTGTGTATCGCCACAGAGGCCACGAGTTGAAACAGCGGCAGGAGAAGTCCTATATTCCTGAATAGCGGTGTGGCGCTCAAGTACCATGAGAAGGGAACAGCAAGTATGGCGCCAATTATCAACCACACGGGTTTGCTTTTTATAACTCCTGCAATTGAGATTGCTAATGAGGATATAATGCCGGGCCAGCCGATGAGTAGAATTAAGAGTGTGGTAATCAAATCAAATCACTTCTTTATTATAGTAAGCGGTATGCTTCTCTTTTATGACGGATGTAATAAATTATTACAATCTTTGCTTCTGTATCCACCTTATAAATAACCCTGTAATCTCCGACTCGAATTCGATAAAGCCGTTCAGTGCCTCGAATTTTACAATATTGAGATGGAAAGGGATTAGCGGTGAGAGATTCAATAGTTTTGACTATTCGGGGAATATGTTGTTTATCGATGTTCCGCAAGTCCCGTTCTGCCGACTGCTTCCATTGAATTTCAAAGGAGCCCATCTTTTCTTAATCTTTCCTTGAGTTCCCCAAAAGTTATCGTAGGCTCATCCCGGCGTTCTGCGACTATCGCAAGGTCATGGACGTCTTCCAGAAGTTCCTCGTATTCTTCAATAGGAAGAATTGCACCGGTCTTTTTGCCTTTTTCGTTTACAATATACTGACTTTTGAACTTTTGCATGTTGTATCCTCTAATATCTAATTTGTCCGAATGGTTTTGGATTGGAAATCGAGCTAATAAAATAATTCATTAATTCTTGTTTCATTTAATTCTTTCTCCATCAAATTATTTATATTAAATGAACTTCTAGTAACTTCTTCTTTACTTAATAGGAAAATCCTTGAATTATCTAAAAAAATATTATTATTCTCACCTACTAAACGAACTAATGCAAGAATATGGTAAAATGATGGTAAATTTTGAATTCTAAAGTTATCGGTTGTACTTGTTTTAACTTGGATTGTTTTAAAAACCAGTCCTTTTATTGCAATTAAATCATTTCCTGAATCTTTAATTGGTGGCGCCGCTTGCACATTATATTGCAATAACCTTAATTGAACCAATAATTCTCCAAGAGTGCCTATTTTTACAAATTTATGTATTGGATTTGACATATTTTTCACTCATTTTATTTGAACTTTGCTTTAATGACCGAATTTATAGATTCCACGGTCTGTGCAAATATTGCGCCATGTTCTGTCAGAGACTTCATTAAAGTGTTTTCCTCTGACTTGGCAAATACGCTTCCAGCAACAATCCCGAATTAAGGCATCAGTTGGAACTGAACCACTCTTTATATCAGATAGAATCTTAAATTCAGATTCATCGCAATAGCAAATACTCTATTCCTCCTTCATATAATCCAAATTTGTCTTTGATATTTATCTCAAAGCTCATGCATCCAATACCTTTAGAAGTTCCGATTCTGAAGCTATTTTGTCCCTGCCCCTTATCGCTTTGAGGTCTTCAACCTCTGGTTCTTCTTCCGGAATCAACCTATCAACCAGTTTAGAATATAGATTCGTAAGCATATCATGGTCTGCGCGAATCTTTTTCAATTCAGTTACAGTTTCCATGCAATATTCATTTAATACATTCAAATTTATAAGACTTTCCAAAACATGTGTGTAAAATCTTTTGGTGTTATATTTCGCTTAAAGCAACTTTGCGTTTTGGCGTGCTTTGTGGTGAAGAATTTTCCACCCTAGAGGGCGCAAAGTACGAAAAATAAGTTATATTAATCTGACCTTCTCAATTTCCTCACTTTCATGAAGTGTTCGTAGACTTTTTATGCGTTTTGCGAACCAAAACCTTTAATCCCAAATAATAACACTAACCGATTATAGGAGAAAAAAATCATGGTAGTAAAAAAATATGAAGGTCCATCATGGACAATTGAAATCGACGAAGAAAAATGCAACGCTGACGGCGAATGCGTCAACGTCTGCCCGACCAATGTTTTTGAAATCGTGGACGGCAAATCAAAAGCGACACGAGTGGCAGACTGCATCGAATGCTGCGCATGCGTGGATGCATGTCCCGTAAAGGCAATCAAACACAGTTCATGCTAAAGCAGCAAAGCGAGTTTTTGCGGCAAGCATATTTACTTTTTCAATATCATAGCTTTTCTTTCAATTTTTTTGAAATAAGGTATATATGTACTGCCTTGGCTCTCCGGAAGGCATATAATGTGTATAATCAAAATATTCAAGCAGGCTAAAATCTTCTCCCAGGAATTTTGCCAGCATGTTCTGGTCATAATTTTTAACATCCAGACCGCTGCATTTCTTTGCACCCTTTAACGAAAAGGCAGCGATAATAACATAACCGCCTTTTTTAATCACTTTCTTTAGCGTAGATAAATACATCTGCTGCTGACTCTCTTCTAATAAAAAATGTAATACTGCCTGTCATGCCACACAGCAATATCTCTTAAATTCAGGATATGAACCGGCCGGGTAATATCATCTACTATCCATCTTACCTGAGAGGTTTTTTCTTTACCCAATCTTATTTTCAGCTTATCCAGGGCTATTTTACTTATGTCTGTAGCGATGATATTACTGAATCCCTGGTTAATGAGATAATCAACAAATGTTGACGCACCTGCCCCAACATCTAATATAGATTCATCTTTAGTTATATGGCATTTCGATAGTAATTTTATAGAGGCTTCGGGTATTTCTTCATACCATGTCAGCTCATCCGCATCTAATGCCTCATAAATTTCATCCCAGTGTTCTTTCATTGAGCCATTCATTATGTTATTAATAATTTATGTCTCACATATAACGGTTTCCTTCAAATGTGGTTGAAAATCCTTTGGGGTCGTTAAATCAAAAAGCAAAATAGCCACCGAGACACGGAGGTCACAGAGTCATTATTTCTCTGCGTTCTCTGCGCCTCCGTGGCTAATATTTTTCGTCAAAAACCTAACTATTTTACAGTCCCCTTAATTTCCGCAATCAATACGACCGAATGGGTCGAAGGGAGATCACCACTTATGGTACAGACTATCAGTGTCACTGTGATTGCAGCTTCCATAGTCGTTGTTGCGATTGTTCTTATTCCCCTCATTTTGCAGATTCGTCGAACAGCTCGTGAGGCTGAGAAATTGATAGAGGCAGCCCGCATGGAGATTGTTCCCTTGGGCCACGACCTGACGGTCATTTCGAAGGAAATCAGCAGTATCCTGCAATCCGTTCATCGGCAGGTGGAAAAAGTTGAGGAAGGGATTGCCACGGTTCAGGATGCTGCCGAGCGTTTGCGCGACTTCGAGGAAGCAGCGTTGACCATCGTTGAGGCGCCCCTGGTCAAGCTTGCGACGCTGGTCAGCGCAGCGACCCGAGGGATCGGGGCTTTCATGCGGTTTTTTCGAAGCCCAGCTGCAGAGTGAGCAATATCGGGAGATAAAATCAAGGACCAAAATACAGATCTCGAAATCGCAGATCCTGAAGCAAGGTCGGGCCCTGGTTCAGGATGACAAAAACAAGTATTCGAAAACTCTCCCTAAACTTCTCTACTACTCCTGTATTCTATCCACAATCAAGATTGAGATTAAAGGTGCAGCCCTGCACTCAAATTGTCCTGTGTCAAGGGCTGATCCCTCTCTTGCTTCTTATAATTGGGGGGATAATAGATAATATTTGAGGTGTTAAGACGTTTAGGTCAATAAGGAGAGGGATGTAATATTTGGCGTGTCCCAGAACGGGCTTAAGAATGCATAACAAATTAAACCACCTTACATTGAAAATCACAGGTGATCTGTCGATAAATTTGAAGGCGTTGAGATTTGACTGGACACTGAGAAAGGATTGATATGAGGCTTGAACGAATTATATGTGTTTTGGGGCTTGCTTTTTTCATCCTAAGTCCTTGTGCGAGTGGGGCAGAAGAAGAGCTGGTCACCATTCCAACACGTCCGGGAGTGACGCAGTCTTTTCTCCTTCTTCGGCCTTCAGCCAAACCCTCAGCAAGTGTCATTCTATTTGCCGGCGGTCATGGCCGATTGGCGTTGTCACAGCATAAAATAGGGTGGGGAGAGACGAATTTTCTCGTCAGGAATCGTGAACGGTTCCGCTGCGAGGCACTCCTGGTAGCAGTGATGGATGCGGCGTCCGATCGTCTTCAAGGCCTTTCGAATTTCAGGACCAGCCACGCGCACGCAGAAGATATCAGGCATGTGATTGCGAAGCTCAAGGACATCGCTCATGTGCCGGTATGGCTGGTAGGAACGAGCATGGGAACTGTCTCAGCAGCGAACGCGGCAGCCAGACTCAAGAAGGGCGGTCCTGACGGACTTGTGCTGACCTCAACCGTGACGAAGGAAACAAGGCAAGTGACCGAGACGGTAAACGATGTTCGCTTGAAAGACATCCGCGTGCCAACTTTGATAGTCCACCACCGGCAAGACAGTTGCGTGGTCACACCATACGAATTGGCCCGTGCTCTAATGAAAAGCCTGACGCAAGCGCCGAAAAAGGAGCTACTCACTTTTGATGGCGGAGATCTCTCAGTTTTAGACCCTTGTGAGCCCATGTCTTATCACGGGTTTCTGGGGCTGGATGGAGAAGTGGTCACTGCTATCGCTTCGTGGATCAAACAGTTTTGATCGTTCGGCCGACTAAATTCAAATCCGATTCAACAATTTGGAAAGGGAAAATTTCAGGAAGAACTCGACCCTGTATCCTGACTATCAAGTAAGGCTGAGCAAGGCAGATACTCATGACCAGACGATAGTGGCCTTGAAAGCCAGGACCCATTTTATACCCTGAGTCCCGATTTTTCATCGAAAACCCTGGATTCCTGCTTTCGCAGGAATGACATTTTTAGAGGTAGCCTTAAATTTGAAATAGTATTTTTATAGGTATCCTTGTTTTTTCAGGTTGACCATCAGGATGGAAATGGCGGCAGGAGTGACACCGGAGATTCTTGAAGCCTGGCCGAGGGAGTGAGGCTTAATCTTCTTCAGTTTCTCCATGACCTCTGTGGTGAGTCCGATCACAGAACTGAAATCAAATTCCTCCGCGAAGCTCACGCCCTCCAATCTTCTAAACCTCTCGATCTGCTCCATCTGTCTCTTGACATAACCGTCATACTTCACCTGAATCTCAACCTGCTCCCGTATTGATTCTGGAAGATTTTCGAGACTTCGATCAAAGTCAAAGAGGTTTTTGAAATGAATCTCAGGCTCGCAGAACTGCGAATACTGGTAGCCGTCCGGGTGAGTGTCTTTGTATTCGTGCCACAGAAGCTGCAAGGTCACGTGCTTGTTGCGCAACTCCTTGTGGATCTGAAGCATGTTCGGATCCGGGCGGTTCCGTCCGGGATCTCCGGCTCGAACCACTGCCGCCGATGGAAAG
>JAPZAO010000102.1 GCA_027460615.1 Candidatus Methanoperedens sp. | reverse complement strand
GATACAGCCTCGCGCGGGAGAGCCGCATCCCCTCCCCTTGCAAGCATTTCCTGTTTTATTATCAATGCTTCTGTTGCGGATATGTTCTTCAGCATGATATTATACAAAACCGTTTTATTCTTCATGACCTGGCTGCCAGCTTCCGTCGCTCCGATGGAACGCATTGCCCTTCTGCAGTCCTCTTTATTTATTATCTCAAGCAATTCGGCTTCAAAAACCCCTGAGCTAACCACAGGAACTCTTGCCCTTACCCTCTCCGCGACCCTGACAGCATCTACGGTAGGCGCCACATCGTGTGTCCTGATGATATGCGCACCGTTTCTTACCGCAATCGCTGCTGCGGCAAGGCTTCCATATAACCTTTCATTTGCAGGCTTATTTAGCGTCTCACCGATAAAGGACTTCCTGGATATTGCTGCAAGTATTGGTTTTTCAAAAATACGAAGCCGTTGTATTGTATCTATTGTCTCATAATCGTACATCGGGAGTTTCTCAGGAGTCCACTTCCCGATGGAGGGGTCTATGATAATGTTATCCGGGGCTATTCCATCGCTTTCGGCTGCGGATATTATCCTTTCAATTGCGTCCATTACAGCATCCATGCCCACAGGGTCGCCCGGGACTTTATTGCTTGCCATCAATATCACAGGGCAATTATTTTGTTTTGCAACTTCAATCATTTTTGGGTCTGCTGTAAAACCGCTGACATCATTGATTATTTCTGCACCTGCGTCAAGCGCTTCCCCGGCTATATCAGCAAACATCGTATCCACGGATACAGGAACAGCAATATCCTGCAATTTTTTGATTGCCGGAATAAGCCGGGACCGTTCTTCTTCCTTTGAGATTTTATTAGCAAGCGGCCATGTGGAACGGGCGCCCACATCAATAAAATCAGCCCCTTCATCTATCATCTTTTGGGCAGCATCAAGAACAGAATCCGAAAGAACAACAGAACCCTTATAAAAAGACTCGCGGCTTAGATTTATTACGCCCATTATTCTTACAGGTTGATTGTCTCCGACTTTCAATCCTGCAATGGTTTTTTCTATCACGTTTTACCATAATGGTTTTTGAACATTCATAAGGTTTGCGTATTTAAGGAAAAATGGAATTTTATAAACAAATAAGATTTTGTTTTATAGCTGTCTCTTTATTCTACCCCTTTATTTCTTTTGGAAAAATTTAATTATTAACATTATTATCATAATGAAAAACTGTAAGGTGAAATCCGCCTAAGTATCACGATTATTAATTCATCATGAAGCTAAACGATGAAAAATTGACAGATTTTTTATTTTTTTGAAAGTTATTTCAGCTATAAACCATCATTTCATCTGGAAATATAGGGACAAATTTCCCGCCATATTATAATATCATAAATATCTGGCTATAACAAGGCTGAGTTCAAATAATACAACAAGCGCCGCAGCAACAATCACTTCCGAAATGGCTGAAGGGTCAGGCGAGACGAATAATGCAAACGCCAGAAGGATGCCATATACCGCTATACGTTTTCCCCTGATAAACTCATATTTCAAAATACCCATCTTGATGGCAAAAACCATTAGAAGCGGGAACTGGAAAACAAGCCCGAAACCGACGACCATCGTTATTATTGTGTTAATCGTATTTATCACGGAAATCTGCGGGGCTGCCACATCGATTGAATACATTATCGTGTATTTGAATATTAGCGGTATAGCCACAAAATAAGCAAGCATAGCCCCGGCAGTGAACAGGATAAAAGAAAAAGGCACAATCTTGATAAAAAACATTTTTTCGTTCGGGTAAAGCCCTTTCCCGACGAACATAAAAGCCTCATAAACCACAAGCGGTATCCCGATAAACAGGGCGCATACAAGGGAGAGCGTCAATCTTGTGATAATCAAATCCATGGGCGCATAAATGGTCATGGGAACCTGGACTGTCTGTTTCCATATCAACACGAGCAGTTCGCCTGAGAATAGATATGAAATTGCTGTAACTATTATTACTGGAATCGCAACCGTCATCAATCTTCGGCGTAGTTCCTCGATATGCTCCACGATTGGCATTTCCTCGTCGCCGGGTACTGTGTTCATTAACGATTTACAGGATTCTTATTCTTTATAAACATGGTGCAGGAATAAAAGTGGGTACAAAATCCTTTGGTGTTGTTAAATCAAAATAGCCACCGAGACACGGAGGTCACAGAGTCATTATTTCTCTGTGTTCTTTGCGCCTCCGTGGCTAATATTTTTCGTCAAAAACCAAACTGTTTTACAGACCCTAACAAAAGAAAAGTTCTATAGTGATTGGGGTAAATTATCATTGAATGAAAGCCAGCGAACTCACCGAAAGGGAATTGATAGCGCGCATAGCGAAATTGCTCAAAAGGCAGGGAGATAAAACAATCGTAGGGGCGGGCGAAGATGATTGCGCAGTCATTGATATCGGTGGAGAAGATTATCTTCTAATCACCACAGATATGCTTCACCGGAGGACTGATTTTCCGCTTCAGATGACCGGGCGGCAGATAGGATGGATGTCGGTTGCGGTTAACCTGAGCGACCTTGCTTCCAAAGGCGCCCTGCCTCTTGGCGTTGTAATGGCAATGGGAATCCCGCCTGAGACCGAAGTTGGTTTTATCGAGGAAATCGCAAGAGGCATGGACGAGTGCGCCGGAAAGTCCGGGACGCAAATAATTGGAGGAGATACGGATTCCAATGATGAACTCACAATGGTTGGAACGGCTTTCGGCCTTGTAAAAAAGGAATTGCTCATTCGCAGAAGCGGGGCAAAAGCCGGCGACCTTGTATGCGTGACAGGTACTATTGGGACGGCAGGCGCTGCGCTTCTTGCTCTGGACAAGGAAATCCCTGTCAGCCGGGAGATTTTGAAGGCACTGTTCGAACCTTTTCCAAGAATAAATGAAGGCATGGCGCTCGCAGAGAGCCGTGCAGTTTCGTCCATGATGGATATAAGTGATGGGCTTGCCCTTTCACTTCATGACATGGGCAAAGCAAGCGGCGCGGGATTCAAAATATATGAAAACAGGCTTCCTGTACTGCCTATTGTCAAGAAGTTATTGAAAGGCGGGGAACTGCTGGAGGCTGTGGTTTACACAGGCGGGGATTTTGAACTTTTATTTACAGTGGCGCCGGGAAAGCTCCAAAAAGTGAAAAAAGCCTGTCCCCTAACAGTTATCGGGGAAGTTGTTAAAGAAGGATTTTCCATTGAAAGGGCAAATGGAAGCGTCGAAGAACTGAAAGCGCGGGGGTATGAGCACTTCGGAAAGGATTGAGTCACCGACCCCGTTTTCGAAAAACGGAGCATCCTGGTGTGGGTGCATGAGGCTTCTTATCGTTTTTTGTTTTTTGGGCTTTTATCAGCAAAAATGGGCACGAAAATAATGAGAGTGGCAATTTTCAGTATTTACATTCCATAATAACCTTTTAGATATAAAATTCCATGTGCTTGTGAAAATCAGCGAGCTTTGATTCTTAGTTCATATAACTATGAACTCTTAATGAAGTGAGCATAACTTCTGTGCTTTTGAGAAGTTTGAGCTTTGCTCGAATTTGGACGCAATGAAGTGAAGTTTTAAAAGCACTTGTTATAAGCCTCGACAGGTCGAAGAGTGGCGAAGAAGATCAAAAAATATTTTTTCATGAGTGGTGGGCTTTCATCTATTCGTATAAATTTGATTTTTTTCAAAATAATGTAATTAGTCTTAATTTCTTATCTTTTAGTCGGTATTCAAGTGCGGCATTTAATTTAACAAGCTCGTTTGTGTCTTTAGTTTTTGTCTCCACCATAAGATTAAACTTTATTGTATCGTGTTCTGCCAAATAAGTCAGATTATATATATAGTTGTTATTGATTTTTTCTTTTATAAAAAGTTCTAATTCTGTAATATTCAAGTTTATTATTCCTGCTTTTTTGAGTTTTCCTTGTTTCTCTTTTAGAAGATACCGGAATTTTTCCTTCTCTATCAAAAGATTGAAACCAGAAATGTTTAGAACACTTTTAGTTAAAGCGTTGATAGAGAAGTTGGTATCACTTTCAAAACCGGGGAATACTCGATGTTCTATTTTGTAAGAAAGAAACAGACAATAATACATTGATTGAATACTTTTGCAGTTATAACCATTTTCTTCAAATGGATAGCCTAAGAAATTAATGCCTCCATCATTATCTCTTTCGTCTTCGTGTTCTGAAATGATGATGTTCTTACTCTTTATGAAACATTGTACGAGGATAGTTGATAAATATGTTTTGATAAAAGAGGAAAATGTTAAGTCAAAATAGCCGACATATGGTGTAAATGATTTTAATCTCGCATTAAAATTTTCCACCATTTTGTCGGAAAGATTATTAATATAAACAACAAAAAACTGACTGTGATGCTCATAATCTAATGGTCTAATTAAATTAATGGCACTAGAAAATTCTTTAAATAATCTTTCTTTAAATTTATCATCTCCAATAAAATCTCCGCAAAAGACAGAATTACAGCTTATTTTATCAAAGCAAGGAATGATATTAGAAAAAACATCATACCCGTACCAAGAGGATTCAATTTTCTTAGTGTCAAAAACAAGTGCAATTTCTTTTCTGTCTAATCGCGGGATTAATCCATTTTTTAAGTCTTTGTAGTCTATTTTATTTCGTTTAAGTATTGATTCAAATTCTTTGAATGATCCATTTATTACATTATGAATTACACTTTCGTCAAGTTGGAAATAACCTTTAACGACATCAAGACAAATATTGTCTCTTGCATTTAGTGTGAATATTGTTTTCGAAGTCATAATTACTTTAGGCTATATATTTTAAAATAGGTATAAGTTCAAATTTGATTTGTTTATAAAAAGATTACTCTCAACTTCTGTTGTAAACCATATTTTTTCTTTTGATGTTTGCTTTTTAGTTTTCATTTATTCTTTGTATGATATTTAGAATATAACTCAATCCATGTATGAAATGATGGTGGAGAAAATACTTTTTATCTACTTCAGCAATAACAAAAAAATCAAATTAATTCATTTTTTGAAAGCCTAGCCCTTGTCATCTTAGAAATATATTTTTTGAATTGCGTATAACGTCAGGGATATACGAAATCCAAAGGATGCACACAACACTTATCGCCTTCAGTCACAAACCCCGTACTTAAGGACGAGGCCTGTACATAGCGTTTTTTGCCTATAAAGATTTCTCACCAGTTGCGCAGTTCTGCGAGAACCCTAAGCCAGCCTTATTGTCTCAAGATTCATTGGCGCCCGCGTCTCAATCTTGAACTTCCTGTATATCGAGCTTGCCAGGTCCATGCAGTTCTTTTCATCGCCGTGCTGGGTTATGATATGTTCTGGCCTTGGTCTCATTTTCCTGACAAATTCCATAAGCTGCATCCTGTCAGAATGACCTGAGAATCCATCGACGGTGTCTATTCGCATGTTGATTTTTACAGTTTCCGTCTTCCCGCCGCTGGCGTGCATGGGTATTTCCTTCCAGCCTTTCTGGATGCGCCTGCCAAGCGTGCCTTCAGCCTGGTATCCTACGAAAACAAGCGTATTCTTTTCTTCAGGCCCGAATGCTTTTAAATATTCCATGACAGGCCCGCCGTTCATCATGCCTGAAGTCGCAAGGACAATACAGGGTTCACGGTCATCTATGATTTTCTGGCGTTTTTCTTTTGAATCCACCTGAACGAAGCATTTTGCAAGGAATGGATTCATGCCCTTGTGGAAAATCTGGTTCCTGAGTTCATTATTCAGGTATTCGGGATGTGTGGTATGAATTGCAGTTGCTTCGTATATCATGCCGTCAAGATAGACCGGGACATCCCCGATGTATCCTTTGCGTATGGCTTCTTCAAGCACAATCATGACTTCCTGGCTTCTTCCCACGGCAAAGGTCGGGACAAGGAGATTTCCCCCGTTTTCAAGGGTCTCTTTCGCTATTTCCTGCAAATGCCTCTCTGCATCCTTTCTTGCCGGCTGCATGTCCCTTGACCCGCCGTATGTAGCTTCCATTACCACTGTTTCAACGCGCGGGTAGTCATTAACAGCAGGGTCAAACAGGCGCGTTTTTTCATATTTGAAATCCCCGGTAAAAGCAATATTGTACAAACCGTCACCCACATGGAAATGCGCGATAGAAGAGCCCAGTATATGGCCAGCATTATGGAATGTGAGCTTCATATCGGGACCGATATCCGTAACATCCCCATAGTTGAGTGTAATCGTATGTTTCAGGACCTCGCGTATCATGGCTGATTCGTATGGGATTTTCCTTCCTTCACGGGCAGCCACGTCGATATAGTCCAGTTGCAGCAATGCCATCAGGTCGCGTGTGGGCGGAGTGCAGTAAACAGGTCCCTCGAAACCGTATTTATACAGCAAAGGCACAAGCCCGATGTGGTCAAGATGCGCATGAGTAAGTATAACTGCATCTATCTGGCTTATCGGATGCACTTCAGGGACGTAAAGATACGGCGTACCATTATCTTCCCCGCTGACATTAACCCCGCAGTCTATCAATATCCTGGTTTCGGGGGTTGACAGTAAAAAGCAGCTTCGTCCTACTTCGCGGCAGGCGCCCAGCGTGGTCATTCTCACCCATTTGTCTTTGGACGAGACACCGCGGTGAATCTTCCTGCCTATGGTTTTAAGAAGCGCCTTTCTCTCTTCCTTATTGGCTCGCATGAACTGGCGGATATTGTTCACTGTAGTTGATTTCATCGGAGGCGTGCGCACTACTTTTGGCGTCCATCCGATATCTTTTGTGATTTCCCGCAGTGTTTCGCCGTGCCTTCCTATGACGAGTCCGGGTTTCTCGGCTTCGATTATTACCTCTCCGGTATCAACGTCAAAAAAATGGTTCGAAATTCCCGACTCGGCCGGAACGATTTTTGAAATTGCCGTAATCGCTTCTTCAGGCTGGGCAAGGACTTTCGGGTCAGGCCTGACAACAAGCCGTTTCCTCAATTCCTTTGCGAGGGTCTTGATAAGATCGCCATTATCCGCGAATTTCCTGGGCTCTTCGGTGTATATAACAAGCTCCGGGCCTTCAAAATCCACATCGGATATGGTTATGTCTTTGGGGAGGTGTCCCCTTATTTTCTGTTTTAAATCTGTTAATACTTCTTCAACTGTCATCGTTATTTTCCTTTAATTCTACAAAAAAATAAATAAAAGATTAGGTAAAGGAATCGCGCAATTTCTTAATTTCGGCGTCCTCTATCTCAAAATACCCCTCGGCAGTGATTTTTACTACACTGATACCATCACCGGATGCAGAATCACGCTTCATGGCATTGTGCAATGCGCGTACTGCAAGTTCGACCCCTTCATCAATCGGCATATTTGGTGTATATCTGTCTTCAAGCACGCCGTAAGCCATTGGCGAGCCCGAGCCTGTTGATACTGCCTTTTTTTCTTCGATTATCCCGCCTATTGCGTCAAGTGAATAAACGCCTGGCCCATTTTTGTCAACCCCGCCTACAAGAAGCTGTACATAATATGGGAAATATCTGTTGCCGCTTAAGATATTTGCAAGCAGGCTTACTATTCCTTTCACGGTCATGGGTTCTTCCCTGCGCATTTTATAAAGTTTTGATTCTACCTGCATCCATTTTACGAGTCTTTGCGCATCCCCTACCGAACCGGCTGTGGTCATTGCTATAAGGTCGTCAATCTGGTAAACCTTTTTTGCATCTTTACTTGCAATAAAGTGTCCCATTGTCGCCCTTCTTTCTGAAGCCATAACTACGCCTTTATCGCAAACTAACCCTATTGTGGTGGTTCCTTTGTATTCCATGTTATCCATTTTAAATACCTCTTAAATACCTCATCACTAAAAATGAGAAAATTAGCACACATAATTTGTTTTGGGGTATTTAAAGGTTTTTGCTTTTTAGGATTTTGACCCTGTTTTGGCGCATGATTGTCAAGCAGTTCCATCCGATGGATGCGCAGGAGAGCCTATGGTTTGCAGTCACAGACTCCGTTTAACAAAAACGGAGCATCGGGATGGATGCTCGAGGATTTTGTATATCAATCAGCTGTTAGAATCTTATGTCATAATTCAGCGCAGTTTGTTAACCATAGCCTGAGTGGGATAGAATAGATTGATCTTTGGTGTGAGTGTACGAACTCTCTGGCATCATTAGTAAAAATTAATATACTGTTGAATCTAGTACTATATATTTACAAACCTAAAAAAGCTGAAATTATGATGCTAAAAAGTACAAGATTGCTAGTTATTTTTTTAATATTTGGTCTAACAACTCTAACTTTGATTAATATATCAAATGTTCCATATGAATTCCCCGATATATATGTTAGTCCTGCTCTTTCGCCTCCACTTATTCTGCGACCCTATCCTCTTCTTACTATAGAAGATCAGTTAGATATTAAAATAGATGGATCTATTGATTTAACAAGAATTATAAGATACGATCCTCCTTCTATAGTGTTGAGATCAAACCTTTCAGATTTTTTTGAAAATGAAACTGAAGTAGTGCTAATTAAGATTCCGACTAATGTTGGATATATTCTCCGTGATGTAACAGTTAATGACGAAAGAATCGATGATTTTAATATACAAAATGAAATTTATAAAGAATATCACAACGAATATTATAATGACAGGTTATGTGAAAGAATTATTGACTTTAGAACTGAAATAGGATATGTTTTACGGATAATCAAAATAGATCCAAATAAGCCAAATATAATAAGGTTAAGAGCATATATACCCCCACCAGTTAAAACAGTTATATCCTCAAAGGCTTTTCCATTTAGTCAATCAATAATCCCAATATATATTGACTTACCTCTTCATGTAGGATTGAGTGGAAAAACGGTAGAAGAAACAGAAGACGTTTTAGAAAAAAACGTATCGCTAGAAGAAAATGAATATGCAAAGATTTATGCGCAACTTTTCTACAAAGAAGTAAATAAATCAAATATATCTTGGATTAGAGGGATGGTTGGTGGGATTATATTATCTAGCGGTGCATATTATCAATCATCTATAAATCTACCAAAAGAACAAACGATTAGAGCGGACGGTAATAGTGTTATTTATGTTGATAAATATTATGAAGATGCATCAATTTGCGGGCATATTAACGATATATTAAGTAGCCCAATAACTGTAAAAGAAAAAAATGATATAAATCAAAATTTTCAAAGAGATAACACCATAAATTCTACATTGATACAACAAAATTCTAACGCTTTTTTACAATCTTCCTTGATAGAAATAGGAGATGATCCACATACTCAACACGTTGTAATATGGTTGTGGGTAATGGAGAGCTTTAAACTTAGACTATTATTTATGTTTTTGATAATTTTCGGATTATTAATTCCATTAAGTAATATATATTTAAGAGAAGTGTCATTTAAAAAATTTATGGAAGGATGGTTAGCTTATATAGGAATTTGGCTTTCGTCTTTGTTCTTCTCCTTTGAAAGCATACCAGATTCTCTTAACTTTTATTTTTTATTGCCTATTTATAGTTTATTCGCATCGATCGCTATTTTTCCTGAAATTTTGAAATCTATTACATTTATGAAAAAAATATCAATTAATGTTATTAGAGTATTTTCTTTACTGGTGCTTGTCGTCCTTCTTATTTATTTACAAATATAATTTATACCTTAGATTTATCTCGAAGACATCTCCAGCATCTATTTAAATCGTAACTCTGCCATTTCAGATATCCATTTTAACACTGCTTCCATTAGTATCCCTGTCGTTTCGAATCTTAGATTCTATTCGCGCCGAATTTTCAATTTAAAGAAGTAGTTTTAGATTTATATTGCCTTTTGAGAGCATGAGAACGAGCGTGGATGCAGTCACAAACCCCGTACGATGTACGAGGGCCTGTATATAGCGCTTTTATTTAATGGTAACTTCTCTATTATGGGCAAAAATCACCTCACCTTCGTCCCTTCCTTAACCTCTTTCTCAGGCAATAACAAAACCGCCCCCTCAACATCAGCCGCAAGAACCATTCCCCGCGACTCCACACCGAAAAGTTTAGCTGGCTTCATATTCGCAAGCACCACCACCTGCCGCCCGACAAGTTCAGCCGGTTTATGGGATTTCGCTATCCCTGCAACAATCTGGCGCTTCTCCCCTATATCCACCTCCAGCTTCAGCAATTTATCAGAACCCTTGATATTCTCAGCCGACAACACCCTTCCAATCCTTATATCAAACTTTTGGAACTCTTCAAATGTTATCTCAGCCTTTTCCTTCCCGGCCTCAAGCTTATTCTTCTCTTTCGCTATTGCTATCTTTATCCTTTTATCAAGGATGGATTCCATTTCCTTAATCTTTTTATCCTCGATTTTAGTGAACAAAATTTCAGGCGCCCCAAGTTCCTGTGATGGTATCTCTACAAGTGCATCCTCAAACCGCGCTGAATGGACATCACCCTCAAGTGCCAACTGTCTCCATGCCTTTTCCATGTTTCCAGGAAGTATCGGCTCAAACAGTAAAACAAGCGCTTTTCCTATCTGAAGACAGTTCTTCACAACACGGGCGCATGCTTCTTTATCTTTCTTGATGAGCTGCCAGGGTTCATTCGACTGGAAATAGGAGTTACCGTATGCCGCAAGCTCCATCATCTCATCCGTGGCTTTCTTGAATTCATAACTATCAAGGGCTGAAATCACGCTGCTGATAGTGGACTGGATTTTTTCAAGAATCTCTTTATCAACACTGCCTTCGGGAACGGCGCCGAAGTTCTTATGTGCAAAATGCAGCGTCCTGTGCAGGAAATTCCCAAGCGCGCCAACAAGCTCGTTATTCACTTTATCCTGGAATACTTTCCATGAGAAGTTCAATTCCTTCGTATGAGAGGTATAATTCGCAATATAATACCGAAGGAGGTCGGGATGGAACCCGTGGTCAAGGTAGTCCTCGTCCACCCACACCACATACCCCCTGCTCTTTGAGAACTTCTTATCATCTATCTTCAACATGCCTGACGCCACAACAGCCCAGGGCTGGGTGTAACCTGCGCCTTTTAACATCGCAGGCCAGAAGATGCAGTGATGGTACGTTATATCCTCGCCAATGAAATGAATGATACGCGAATCCCGCCTCCAGTATTTCTCCCAGTCGTTACCTGTCCTTTTCGCCCATTCCTCCGTGAATGAAATGTATCCGATTGGCGCATCCACCCACACATACACAACGAGGTCGTCGTGACCCGGGAAGCGCACTCCCCATTCGAGATTTCTTGTGATGCACCAGTCTTTAAGCTCCTTAGCCCATTCCTTTGCATAATTTATGGCATTGGATGTGCCGCCGAGCGTCTTCAGGTATTCCGAAAGAAAACCGCTAAAAGCTGAAAGTTTGAAAAAGAAATGCTCCTGCTCGCGGTATTCGGCGGGATTCCCGCATATCCTGCACTTTGCATTCTTAATTTCGCCCGGCTCAAGATGTTTGCCGCATCCCTGGTCGCACTCATCGCCGCGCGCAAGTTTTCCGCAGTAAGGGCAGATGCCTTCCACGTACCTGTCCGGGAGGAACCGGTTATCATGGGGGCAATAAGCCAATCTTATGACCTGCGGGTAAACGTATCCGCGCTCGATAAGCGCCGCAACGATGCTGTCTGTCCTTGCATGATTTGTGGGCGAATCCGTGTTACCGAATACGCTGAATTCCACTTCCATCGCCTTGAAAATAGTCTCAAAATGTTTATGGTATTTATTGACAAGTTCAGTCGGGGTTATCCCGAGTTCCTCTGCGTTCACCACGATAGGGGTTCCGTGGGCATCAGAGCCGCATACGAATACGGCATCCTGACCCTGTTTCCTGAGCGCTCTTACGAAGATATCCGCAGGTACATAAGTGCGGAGGTGCCCGATATGGCATTTGCCGTTGGCATAAGGGAGTCCGCAGGTTACAAGAACCGGTTCTCTGGATGGGAAGTTGGGCATGGGTTTCTACATGGAATTTCCATATAAAATACATTTCCTATTTCATTTTTCTTGTTTTAAGTTGATCAAATGTTAATAACAGCAATCATTATATCAAATTAAATGGATTTAACACAACTTTAATTGAGTTGATTTCATGATATATCCAGGCGGAACACCCACGCAACCCGAAATAATAGCCGTGGCTTTATCAAAACTCAAAATCAAACCAACTGACGTATTCGCTGATATCGGATGCGGGAGCGGTTCGGTTTCAATTGCAGCAGCGCACTCGGCAAAGCATGTATATGCCATAGATAGCAGGGATGAAGCTGTCCAGGCCACATCTGGCAATATTAAAGAATGCGGCATTAGTAATGTCACAGTGTTAAAAGGCGATGCGGTTTTGCTGCTATCGGATTTGAATATCGACTGTGCTTTCCTTGGCGGAAGCCGCAATATCGAGAAGGTTCTTGAAATATTGCTGGAAAAAGCCGGGAGGTTCGTTGTCAGCGCGGTCAGGATTGAAACTGTTGCGCTGGCGGTTGGGATAATAAAAAAGAACAACCGGTTCAAGGAATTACTACAGATACAATTATCAAGGGGAAATGAGCTTGCAGGCGGTACTATGTTCAAACCGGAAAATCCCGTATTCCTGATTGTAGGCGGCGCATGATGCTGGTCGGTATAGGACTCGGACCCGGAAATCCCGACCTTCTTACACTGGCTGCCATAAAGGCATTAAAAGAAAGCAGGAAGGTGTTTGTGCCCGGGAAAATGGCTGAAAAGCTCGTATCACCTTATGCCAGGGCTGAAATTCTTGAATTTCCCATGATACAGGATAAAGCTGAACTCTCAAAAATATGGGAAAAAAATGCCGGAATGGTGGCAGAAGAGGCAAAAAAAGGCATGGTCTCGTTTGCAGTCCTTGGTGACCCCAACGTTTTTTCCACGTTTTCGCATCTTAAAAGGACGATTAAGGAAAAATACCCTGAAATCGAGATAACTACAATCCCCGGGGTCAGCGCTGTAACGGCGCAGGCGGCACGCACGAATACAAGCATCGACGGATCGTTTGTAGTAAGCGATGGTTCCCCGGTCACAACCAAAATAATCCTGAAAGCAAAGCATCCTGGAAATGTGAAAAAGTCGTTGACAGAAGAGGATTATGATGAGTTCATTTTTGCAGAGCGATTGTTTATGGATGATGAACGAATCACCGGTGAAATCCCTGAATCGGGCGATTATTTTAGCCTTATGGTGGCAAGGAAAAGAAAAGAAAAAATAAATGATAAAAAAGTCGTGTATTTTGTGGGGGCAGGTCCTGGAAACCCGAAATATATCACTGTAAAAGGGCGCGAGCTTCTTGAATCAGCAGACGTTGTGATGTATGCAGGTTCACTTGTGAATCCTGTGGTTTTGAATTATTCACACGGTGAAAAAATCGATAGCTACGGCATGAAGCTTGAAGAGATAGTGAATGTCCTGGCAAAAGGCGTCGAGGCTGGTAAAACTGTTGTCAGGCTGCACAGCGGCGACCCGTCATTATACGGGGCGATTATCGAGCAGATAGACGGGTTGAAAAAACGCGATATAGATATTGAAATCATTCCCGGCGTGACGTCTCTCTTCGCGTCTGCAGCCTCGCTTAAAACCCAGCTTACGATAAACGGGATTACAGAGACGCTGATAATTACAAGACCCGCAGGAACGACACTTGAAAAGGACTCGCTGCGTGAGTTATCGCGCCATAATGCCACTATGGCGATATATCTTGGAACGGATAAACTCCGCAAAATCATGAACGAGGTGGCATATCCGAAAGATACGCCCGCCGCTGTGGTATATCATGCATCATGGGATGATGAGAAAGTGGTTCTCGGAACAGTTGGCGATATAGCGGACAGGGTGGAAGCCGAGGGGATTGATAAATCGGCTATGATTATTATAGGGAACGTGCTGGCACCGGAGAACTTCAAGAGGTCTCATCTTTATGGGTGAACCTGCAATCATCACATTTTCGCGCAATCTTGATATCGCGGAAAAAATTCGGAATTTCACAGGCGGGGATGTAATTACATACTCAAAAGATGCTTTCAAACAGGCTTTTCTGGAATACGATTCGATAATAGCCGTGATGGCAGCGGGAATAGCAGTCAGGAACATTGCGCCCCTGATACGCGATAAGTGGAAAGACCCGGCGGTTGTGGTTGTGGATTCAGGTTTGAATTTCGCAATACCCATACTTGGAGGACATCATGGAGGAAATGAGCTTGCGAGGAAGCTCGCGGGCATGGGTATAACTCCTGTGATAACTACGGCCACAGAAGTGAAAGGGAAAGAATCAGTGGAAGGAATTGCAGATGCACTTGGATGCACTATTATTAACAAGGATTCAACGAAAAAAGTGAATATTGCTCTGCTGGATACGGATGTCGAAGTCCTGCAATTAAAAGGCCCGAAGATTGTGCTTGTGGATGACGATGTCAGTGTGCTGAAAAGGGGCAGGTTGATCGTGGGGATTGGCGCCAATCGCGGAGTTGAAAAAAGCGAGGTTATTGAAGCGATTAACGGCGCGCTTTCGGAAATCAATGCCGGCATAGGGGATGTAAAATGTTTTGCATCTGCAGCGATTAAAGAAAATGAGCAGGGCATCATTGATGCGGTTGCTTCGTTAGGAAAGGAAGTCAGGTTCGTCCCGCATGAAATCATAAATTCTATCAAGGCTCCCTCAGAGTCCAAAGCAAAGCAGCTTGGATTGAACGGAGTATGCGAACCCGCAGCGCTCGCATTGTCGGATGAAAAAAAACTATTATTTAAAAAGAGGATTTACGGTAATGTCACCATCGCAATCGCAAGGTAAATTGTACATCGTGGGCATAGGCCCGGGAGCAGTTGAACACCTAACAAAAAAGGCAGAAAAGGTGCTGCTTGAATCTGATTATGTTATCGGCAACGGCACATATCTTGACCAGATTTCCGGGGTTATAAAAAATGCAAAAATCATACGAAGCGGGATGGGCGGCGAGGTCGAAAGGGCAAGGAAAGCGGTTGAACTTGCAAAGGACAATGTTGTTTCAATAATCAGCGGCGGGGATGCGAATGTTTACGGAATGGCGGGGATTGTGTTTGAGGTGGCGGAGAAAACGGGGGATATAAACATCGAGGTAATTCCAGGTGTGACAGCGATAAGTGCTGCAGCTTCACTTCTTGGAGCGCCGCTGGTGAACGATTTTGCTGTTATCAGTTTGAGCGACCTTTTGACGCCCCAAGAGATAATAGAGCGCCGCCTTGACAGCGCTGCTCGGGCTGATTTTGTGATTGCTATTTATAATCCCAAGAGCAGGAACCGCAGGGAGAATTTTGGAAATGCGATAGAGATAATTCGAAAATACAGGAATGACGAAACGCCTGTGGGAATCGTAAAAAATGCCACGCGTGAAGGAGAAACAGTTATTGCGACAACTCTTGGTCGAATAATGGAGTACAACGATGAGATTGATATGAGCACGATTGTGCTTATCGGGAACAGCGAGTCGAGGCTGTGGAATAACAGGATAATTACACCAAGAGGCTACCAGAGGAAATATGAATACTGATAGTTGCAGTGGTGTGTATCCACGTATGGCGCAGCCATACGTGTGTGCGGAGTCGAGAACCCGCAGGGTTTCGGAGCCGAAGTATGATTACTGATTTCGGCGCACGCACAAAAGAAGCAAAAGAAATCAGCGAGAAGAGCCGCGCAATCGTTCGTAGCATCGTGAAAGGCGATACGCTGGAAGACATGATAAGGCAGCGCTGCGTGATGGCAACGGGCGACCCCGCATTTGCAGACCTCATGAGGTTTAATAATGATGCGGTAAAGGCCGGAATTTTAGCGATAAAAAAAGGCGCCACGATTTTCACGGACATAAAAATGGCGCAGGTGGGAATAACAAAGCGGGGGCACAATTGCGATGTCAGGTGCGTGCTTGATGCAGGAAGTGAGATTGCAGAAAGGACAGGCGCAACAAGAACAAGCGCGGGCTTCATGGCGCTTGAAAAAGAGCTTCCCGGCGCTATAATCGTAATCGGTAATGCGCCATCGGCTGCGCTGACTGTATGCGATATGTTAGAGCGCGGGCTTAAACCTGCGCTGCTCGTCGCGACGCCTGTGGGATTCGTGAACGCTGCCGAGTCAAAGGAGCGCGTGCGGGCGCTGGCGGTGCCTTCCATCACCTGCGTGGGGACTCGCGGAGGAACGCCTGTCGCGGTTGCAGCCGTGAATGAGCTTGTGGAGATAACCTTCAGCGGAAAAACTAAAATTGCCCAAAGAATTTAAATACTTCTTCTTCGTTTAAAGCGAAAAGTACGGTGCGTATATATTACGCAAGTTGAAGTCGATCAAAGTCGGATTTGATGAATTGCGAGGGCCAATGCGGTTATCGTATGCCCGCGAGTGCATGTAAATCAAAATCTATTTGTGATGACCTATTTGCAGGCCTGATGGTTTGCAGCTTGCAGTAAAAATCCCACGTATTAATATTACATATTGTCAAAGGAGGAAAAATGTCACATCCCCACAGACCAAGGCGCGGATCAATTGCATACAGCCCGCGAGTAAGAGCAAGAAGTGAAACACCCCGTGTAAGAGCGTGGCCTCTGATAAAAGAGCCCAAGCTGTTAGGATTTGCAGGTTATAAGGCCGGCATGACGCATCTGGTTATGAGAGATGACGCCCCGAACAGCCTGACCACAGGGATGGAAATTTCAGTACCGGTAACCATTATGGAAGCCCCTGCAATGAAAATTGCAGCTATCCGGGTTTATAAAAATACTACTTATGGCTCAAGCGCAATAGCCGAAGCATGGACAACCGAACTTGATAAGGAACTTAACCGGGCCATCACGGTCCCGAAGAAACATGACCTTCCGGCGGCACTTGCCAAAATAGAGCAGCTTATAAAAGACGGCGTTGCCAGGGATTTAAGAGTAATAATGTACACTCTGCCTGAGAAGGTAACTGGCATCCCCAAGAAAAAACCCGAAATCATGGAAAACAATATCGGTGGTACTGATTTGAAAGCACGGTTTGATTATGCAAAGACCATTCTGGGCAAAAATGTCAGTATAAATGATGTATTCAAGAACGGCGACATTATCGATGTTCTTGGCATAACAATAGGAAAAG
>JAPZAO010000101.1 GCA_027460615.1 Candidatus Methanoperedens sp. | reverse complement strand
TTTCCTTTCGATACGCCTTCAAGGTAATCATGGAGCGCCGTTCCTGCATAATATTCAAGTATTTCTTCCCATCCAATCCTTCCGCGCCCGAGGTTAGGCTTTAAAGTTCCTGAAAGTATGTTTATCGCCGTGCTTTTTCCTATCCCGTTCGGACCGAGGATGCCTGTCACTTTCCCGACAGTCGGGACTGGAAGCCCGTATAATGCAAACCCGTTCTTACCATACCTGTGTGTCGTTTCTTCAAGTTTCTCAGGCAGGCTGATAATCATGATTGAACCGAACGGGCAGCGGTTGACGCAGATGCCGCATCCCACGCATAATTCTTCCGAGATGACCGGTTTTTCATCTTCCCCTATTACTATAGTCTCATCGCCAGTCCTCACCCTCGGGCAGAATTTGATGCATTGAAGCCCGCACATTTTGGGCTGGCACCTGTCACGGTCTAAAACAGCAAGTCGCATTAAACACCTATTGATTCAACAGGAGTATCCAGATAACCCAGAAGTAAATTATGACCAGGAATTCCACATACAGCCAGTCTTTTGTTTCAAATTCCTTTACCTTGACCCCGATTAAAGGATAAATCACTCTCTGGATGTAATATGAGAGGAGAAGTATCAACAGGACGACCGAAAACCAGGAAACGTCTTTGGCAAAATCAAATTTTACAAAAAACAATATGGCAAAAGCCGCACTTATAAAGGCCGGGAATACCGTTTTTTTGACTCCTTCAATGAATTTCTGCTTCTTCTCTTCCGGCTTAACGCTTTTCACGACCGGTACTTTTTCGATTTTCTTTTCTGTTTCAGTCACCACTATCACTTTTTCCTGTAAATCATCGTTCCGATACCTTCATGGGTGAACAGCTCAAGCAGCATCGAATGCGGGGCGCTGCCATCGATAATATGAACCTGCTCAACTCCACCGCCCAGCGCTGCGGCGCTTGATTTAACCTTCGGTATCATCCCGCCACTTATGATGTTATTTGCAATCAGTTTATCAATCTCATCGAAAGCTATTCTGGAAATACGTGTTTTTTTGTCTTTCGGGTCACGCAGGATTCCGGGTACATCCGTAAGCGCGATCAGTTTTTTTGCGCCGAGAGCCGATGCTATATCTCCAGCCACCGTATCTGCATTTACGTTAAGGTCATTCCCCTTTTCATCTGTTGCTATTGGCGATATGACCGGGATGTATCCTTTGCCTGCAAGAATCATGATTATTTCAGGATTGATAACCGCTGTCTCGCCAACCCAGCCAAGGTCGATTTCCTTCTCAACGCCGCCAACGGTCACACGCTGGGGAGCTAACTTCTTTGCTACGATGAGCCTGCCGTCGCTCCCTGAAAGACCTATGCCTTTGCCGCCGTGTTTGCTGATTAAGGAAACAATCTTGCTGTTTACATTTCCAACAAGAACCATTCGCGCAATCTCAAGCGTTTCGTCATCAGTAACCCGCAAACCCGCCACAAATTCCGGTTTTTTCCCCATGCGTTCCATTTTCTCTGTAATCTCGGGCCCTCCGCCGTGCACTATCACCGGATGGATTCCCACGAATTTTAAGAGGACGATATCCTGCACTATCAACTCCATAATTTCGGGGTCGACAATGGCATGGCCTCCCATCTTGATTACCATCATGGAATCATAAAACTCGCGGATATATGGTAATGCTTCGATAAGGATATTCTCGCGTTTCTGCATATGAGGGTAAAATGGGGAGATGGATATTAAAACTTATTATTGATCGCTTCGCACAAAAAATTGAAATTTGCCGGAATACTAAATTATGGCCTTCAGCAAATCCTTATCACGCAAAAGACCCAGAAGTTTTCTTGAGCTGTTTATTACAGGCAACTGGTCAATCCTTTTACGCCTCATTTTCCTTGCGCAATCACTGGCCGGCGAGCTTAATGTAGCAGTTTCCGGCTCCCCTTTGAGTTTCATGATATCTTTTACAGGCGAATTGGGCAGCTTGATTTTGGAAACGCTGTAATATAAGCTCATGGTATCGCGCATTGATTCCCATGTCCATGCATCGTCATCCGAGCCTGCTGACATGTCTGACATCTCGGTTTTGTCCTCAATTATGCTTGCGGCGATAAGGTCCTTATCTGCAGCCACGCCGACCAGCGTCAGGTTCGCATCCAGGATGGGGACTGCTTTTACATCGGCAAGCTCCATGATAGCGCCTGCTACTGAAAGAGGGGTTTCGCTCCAGACAGAAACCACATGATTCCCAACAAATTCACTGATGGGAGTATTGATGTTCAGCCTTCCAATAGCGCCAACTATATCCGCTATGGTTATAAGGCCTGAAAGATTGTGATCCTCCACAACAGGCAGCCGCCTGATATTATTTTCTATAATTATACGTGCTGCTTCCACTATTGAATTATCAGGCCCTATTGTAAGGGGGTTCCGTGTCATCAATATTGCAATTTGTTCTTCTTCCGGATGTTTTAATAAATCAGTCCTTGTCACTATCCCGACAAGTTCACCGCTTTTCACAACCGGGACACCGGAAATATGCTTTGTTTTTAATATCTCAAGAACTTCATCCCTGGAACCAGGCAATTCAACTTTCGCAACATCCCTTACCATTACTTCTTCAACCGTAATGCTTTCCGGAGTATCAGCCATTATTTCTCTCCTTTTTTTCATTTTTACTTATTTTTTTATTTTTTCCCGCGAACAACAAGCACTGGAATTTTTGAGTTCCTTACCACTTTTTCGGCGACACTGCCAAGGAGGAATCTGTCCAGACCGCTTTTTCCCAGTGTCCCCAAAACGATAATTGACATTGAGTTCTTTTCTGCGTATTTAATTATTTCATCTGCAGGATGCCCTTCAATTGTATTCCTGTCCACTTCCAGACCCAGTGCTTCTGCTTTGTCTGCCACGTATTTTGTAGCTTCGTCCCCTTCCTGCCTTAACAGTCCGTACATGCTTTCCCATGCCGCATCCATCGGAATTGAAGCAAATGCCGCAGTATCAACCACATAAACAGCATGTATTTTCGCTCCCGTATTCTTTGCCAGGTCTATCCCGTAGTCGACCGCGTTTTTAGTATATTCCGAACCGTCTGTTGCAATCAATATTTTCGTAAATAATTTGCTTGCCATAAATTCCCTCCTTCTGATTTTAGATTATACCGATAATGTCATCCGGTCTAGCCCGCCTCACTAAACTGCTTAATGGGTTCCTTATACCCTGCATATTATATGACTCTTTTGTTAATATCATCAGTCTGGCTTTTTTCCCTTTTTTGATGGAGCCTGATTCCTTATCTAATCCGAGTATTTTTGCACCATTTAGTGTGCACAGCTTAAATACTTGTCTGTCATCAAAAATATTTGTC
>JAPZAO010000100.1 GCA_027460615.1 Candidatus Methanoperedens sp. | reverse complement strand
GGGCAGGATACAAAAGTAATCGACATAAGGAAAAACCAGTTCATAATCAACGACAAGTGCAGCGCAGGCACGGGGGCATTTCTTGAGTTTGTGGCGAATTACTTTAAAATTGACTTAAAGGACCTGGGTTCACTTCACAGCAGGGCAAAGAGAATCCCCCAGATAAACAATACATGCGGTGTATTTGCCGTCTCAGAGATGATTTCGCAGCTTGTGGCAGGTTATTCAAAAGAGGAGGTTATTGCTGGGATGCATTACGCTTTTGCGCGCCGCATCTCGTTTATGATACCCGGGGCAAAGACGATTGTCCTGATAGGCGGGGCGGTTAAGAATAACGGGATGGTTTCGGCTCTTCGGGATATCCTGAAAAAAGAAATACTGATACCCGATGAGCCCCAGATAGTGAATGCGCTGGGGGCGCTTGAGTATGAGCAGGGAGTTAATAGTAATAGACGTTGCTGAAAAAAATATTCAAAGCTCCGCAATAATGCCTTTCTTGCCCTTCTTCTTGATATCCCTTTTAAGTTCCTGATTCTCACGCAGGAACGATGTCGCATCGGATTCGATTCTCTTCTTATCGATTTTCTTGCCCTGTCCTACTCCAGGACAATCCACAACAGGTTTAAGCTTCATCATCGGTTCATCGGAATATGAGACCTCAACAATCCTGAAGGGAAGTAAACGGCATACAAGAGGCTCGTTTTCCCGTATTGTGCATTCAAGTTTTTTCCCATTGAAAAAGCACTTTCCTTCTTTTCCCTTAATCTTGAATACATTATTTTTTTCATCAAAATCAAGAAAATCATCAGGTGAATATCCCAATCCTTTAATCCTTTTTATATCTTCAATTGTAAGCTGGATACCTTCGGCGCAGCATTTTGCGCCGCATTTTTTGTATTCGCACTTCCACTTGTCGATATTTTCAAGGATATGAATCATAGGCTTTAATTGACTTTCCTATAATTTAAGGATACCCATATCTGGCGAGCATAAAATGACAATTGTATAATTATGGAATTGACAGGGAAAGCTCGAATATATCAGCTCATTTCATTTTATCCCAAATCTTCCAAATACAGATACTCCTGCGCATACCCGCAATATTTCCCGAAATATTCTCGCGCAAATTCAGCAATCTCTTCCCTCTTTTTGCTCTTCGAACCTTTGAATTTGTCACCATAATACATATCCATTATCTGCTCGATGTGCGTGTCCACGGGAAACGATTCAAGCTTCCCGAATGCAAAAAGCAGCACGCAATCCGCGATTTTATTCCCCACGCCGTCTATTTTCACAAGTTCCCTGCGCCCCTCTTCATAGGACAGGGTTTTTATCCCGTACAGGTCAAATTCATTTTTCGCTATCATGGAAGCAATCTTGAGGACTCGGGGGGCGCGAAAACCAAGCCTGCACTGCTCCATGTCGCAGAGTTGGACTTCAGAGAGCGATTCAGGTGTCGGGAAAGAAAAATATCCTTCATAGATTTTGTCTCCAAAACATTCGCACATGCGTCTTATGGAATTCCTGATGTTCCTGATGGTGTTGTTGCTTGAGCAGATATATGATACCAGGCATTCCCACGGGTCCTGGCGTATGAGGCGCAGCCCCCTGTATTTTCTGATTAATGATGCTATTTTCTGGTCTTTGTTCATGGAAGCGTATATCTTCTCCATGTCATCGTCGAGCCTGAAATAATCCCGGATGAATTTTTTGTCAAGCGCCGAGTCAATGATAACCTCGGCATCTAATTGTCTTGCCCTGATAAGCTCTCCGTTTACAACCCCGGCCCAGCGCTCGTTTTTTTCCCACCTGAAGACCTGCCCGCAGGAAAGAGTAAGGTCAAGATTAAAATCCTTTGTATTGATGCGGTACACATTCATGGATACTTTACAGGCTTAAAATACATTACGGTTTTAAGGATGCACGACAATAAAATAAAATCTCATGAATTTCAGGACAAAGCAGTATCTTCGGAAAAGGTTCGGGGATTATTACCAGTCTTCCAATCTTACTTTGCCCCCGGAGCTAGAACGGCGCGAATGGGGTTTCATATTCTTTGATGAACTGCCGGAAGTGGTAATGCGCCGCCATAAGGCGTTTTCAAGAGAGAATGAAGCGTTTGATTACATCCGGGGAATGGTGCCTGCGCATGTGTACCATTCGGCAGCGTATTACAAATTTCCCGGCGCCGCTACAATGAAGGAGAAACAGTGGCAGGGCGCTGATTTGATTTTCGACCTTGATGCAGACCATCTGCCCATGAAGGCAAGGTCGTATGCCGAAATGCTTTCCAATGTGAAAAATGAAACCATGAAGCTTCTTGATTTTCTACTAGATGATTTCGGGTTCCCTGAAAGTAACATTAGCGCCGTGTTTTCGGGAGGGCGCGGGTATCATATCCATGTGCGAGACCCAAAAGTTTTGGCGCTTGAGAGCGCTGAGAGGAGGGAGATTGTGGATTACGTCAGCGGGACGGGATTATCCATCGATTTTTTGTTTAAATCCGCGAAACATAAAGTCTATGACGATGGAAAATTTAAGAAAAAAGAACTTGATTCATCAAGGAAAATAACTTCTTTTGAAGATAAATCAGGAGGATTTGGATGGGGAAAACGTATCAGTAAATATCTGGTTCGATTTTTAAGAGATATTTCAATTAAAGATGAAACGGAAGCCCAGAACCAAATTGCTGAGCTAATGAGAAATTATTATTCGAAGAAACCGAATTATGATACGATTCCCGAAGATATTGCTAATCATATAATTCGGATGAAGAATGAAAATCGCAAAATAGGAATAGAAAAAATTGTAGAGGAAGTGGGAATCAATAAAAATAGAGTCCGGAACTTTTTAATGTCACACGATTTACTGGATTACAAACGAGAAGCAACGATAATATTCAAGAAAATCAGAAATATGTCAAATAGCCCCGAAACATTGGATAGAATAGAAAATCAGGGAATTATAGATGATTCTTTTATTTTTGATGCGATTGTGCAAAAAGCAATTGAAGATAATATTATCTATCTGGGAAGCGCCCACACAGACGAACCCGTCACCGCAGACATCAGGCGCCTTATCCGCGTGCCCTCTTCCCTGCACGGCGGCTCGGGGATGCGGGTCGTTCCACTCACGCTTGCCGGGCTTTCAAAATTCGAGCCGCTGAATGACGCCGTGGTATTCAGCGAAAAAGAAACAAAAATCGATGTTCTAAAGCCTCTCAAGCCTCAGAACTCCATGGTTGAAATGAAAGGAAAAAGCTTTACTGTCACAGAAGGTATCAACACTTTGCCAGAGTATGCGGCAATGTATCTCATGTGCCGCGGAGCAGCCGAATATGCCTGAAAATCCTGATAAACCCAGAAT
>JAPZAO010000099.1 GCA_027460615.1 Candidatus Methanoperedens sp. | reverse complement strand
AGTGTAAATTCCGATCCAAGGATCGAACCCACCTGTCTTAAAAACTCACGGAGAGGGGCTTGAGCAAGACTCGGTGCCTGGCTTGCATCAGGCAGGAAAGCTCGTTTGATAACATCCACAGAAGACTTGCCCGTGTATGTTCGAGTAGCCCATATGTAAGCGCGGGTCCATAAGTCCGGGTGACCAGAGACCCGACAAATGCGTACCAGCTTTCAATCGGTGTAGGAACATCCCGCAGCCGGATGAAGGGGATGTTGAATATATTATCCCTTGCAAGGATTACAAGAACGTGCCATAATATAACAAAACCGATAAGGGAAAGGATGTTGATAACCCATCCTTTTTTCCCAGGATCGAGTTTCATCAATAACTGACCTTAAGCCCTTCCTTATCGGCCTCCATCAGGAAAAGCACATGCTGGATGGTTCCCGGACCGGGGTATCCAACGGTTTTGCCGCTTAAATCTTTCATCGAGGTGATATTCTTTCCCACCACGATAACAGACCCTTCATTATTCATCCCCGCTACCACTTCGACACGGGTATCATCCAGGGCGAAATCATTGCTGTTTATCCTGTGGATGATTACGGGCGGGATGCCCAAGCTTCCGATATCTACGGCTCCTGATTTGAAACCTTTTTGCATCTCGAACGCGCCATTCTGGAAGGGCGTGCCGTCGGCCAGGGTTATGTTTATTCCAGCATCTTTAAACCAGCCTTTTTTCCATCCTACATAGAACGGCAGTTCGTGGATATCACTTACAAGATAGGCATAGCGGATGGTTACGGGGGTCTTCAATGCTATGCTCGTAAGATTGGCATTCTTATTCTGCGATGCCCATTCGGAATAACTGGTGTTAATCAATGCATTGGCATAATCAGAAGCGTTCTTATATCCGGACTGGTTCCATTTTCCCGAGTCAAAAATACCGAAATCCTGTATCCTGCTTATGAATGTCTGTGCATCTGCAATGTTGGGAGTATAAACGAATTCGACATCCGAAAGGCTGAGATTTGCAGCTTTAGGGTCTGTCATGCTGCCAAATTCCATTGTATAATTTATCAGGTCTTCATGATCCGGCGAGTTCGTTGCCTTTGCATTATTGATGTATTCTACGGATTTAAGCTGTATAAGGGCCATGCGTTTCAGGATTTCATCTGCGTTCGTTGTATTCTTGTACCAGTTATAATCATATGCGACTACGCAGCATGGGTGACCTTTCCAGATTTGTCCTGAGTATACCATAGGTTTGCCGTACCCTTTTGTCATTGCGATTGCAGGGTAAGGTTCCCACATTATGAACCCGGCGATTTCGCCCGTTCCCAGTCTCTGCACCATGTCCTGTCCGCTCATTTTCACAAGATTAATGGGCTCCGAGACTGATTGCGGTGTCTTATTGCCTCCAATGCATCCTGCTGCGAATATCGCCAAAACAACTACCAATAGAATTTTCAATGAATTTTTCATAATCAACCCTCCGTAATAATTAATTATTATCTTCACAAACACCGTATTTAACTATTTCCATATTTATACCCCCAATAACCCAAATGTATTAATGAATATGGAGATATATACATTCGTGATAAGAGAATGACAGCAGAAGAATTAATGAAAGCAGCAATAGAATCGGATGAAGCGTTCATCAGGGAATTTTCAAGGATAATCAAGGAAGAACTCCGCATGACTGCAGCGGAATTCAGCGAAAAATCCGGTATCCCTGCAAGCACTATCTATAAATTATTGTCGGGTCACCGCGAGCCCAATATCAAGACCCTGCGTCAGATTGTGGTAGTGCTTCAGAAATTGGAGGGGAAAGCAAAAACAGAGTTTATAGCGGTTATCGCAGCCCGTCCCGTGCTTGATTATATCTCGGAAAAAAAATTGAAGCTTGCAGGCCGTCTGTTGACAATCAGGGAATATTCTGCAACCTCGATGGAAGAAGCTATTGTTGCTGCAATCAGGGCTGAGAGGGATGGGGCAAAAGCGCTGGTTTGCGCCCCGATAGTGGCTACGACGGTGGAGAAGGTGCTTCGCATACCTGTGGCTGCGATAATGCCCAGGGACAGCCTTATTGCGGCGATTGAACTGGCGGCGAAGAAGATGGGATGATAATCGGTCTTTTCTCTATTGGACTTGAATTTTCCAGCCCCCTTTCTTCAAGCCTTAACACTTAGTCTATAACAATATATTTATTTATAAGTATGTCGTAGTAAAATCCGAGGCAAATATTTATGAAGGGGGTAATTGGCATGTTCTCGGATGGTGTTTATTATGAGTAGTACAGGAAAGCGTTCGTTCGTGAGTGTAATTGTTGGAATTCTGATTTTGTCAACAGTGTTAAAAAACTTGAAAGTGGCGCGCACCCTTGCGATATTTATTCTTTCGGCTCTGGTGCTTGCGGGAATGGCAGGGACGGGCGCTGCTGTAAGTGGATTGGTAGCTGAATGGCATTTCGACGGCAGCGCCCAGGATACCAGCGGCAGCGGCAACAACGGCACTATCAACGGTGCAACCTTCGTTCAGGGAATAAGCGGGCAGGCGCTGAGTTTTGATGGTGTGGATGATATGGTTGTAGTTCCGCACTCTTCAACCTTAAGCCTTGAGAAATTTACTATGGAAGCGTGGATTAAAAGATACCAAAATAGAGAATTTGGGGAAATTATTCTTATCAAGAGGTACGAAACATCGTGGATGAATAATTATGCGTTGACTATTTCTCCAGACGGAATAGTTGGAGCTGACTCCTATAGCCCTGACATTTGGACATGGTTTGGCGTAGGAAGCGTGAGAAATATATCTGCCGGCGAATGGTACCACATAGCAGCGACGTATGACCGCACTACTTTCAAGATTTACATTAATGGTGTTCTTGATAATTCAGTGAACACTCAATACACACCATATCAAAATAATTACCAATTAGTGATTGGAAGGGGATGTGTGGGCGACCCCTGCTTGTTTAAACCTTCTAACCCATCTTTCAACGGCACCATCGATGAAGTCCGCATCTACAACCGCGCTCTTTCAGCCAGCGAAATCCAAGCCGAGTATAATGCTTTAACTGCCCCAATACCAACCACAGTCCCACCAACAACAGTTCCTCCAACAACAGTACCGCCAACAACAGTTCCCCCTACAACAGTCCCACCCACAACAGCCGCAGCAACACCGGCAAAATTCCGCGTGGGTCCGTCCGTTACGCTAAGACCGGTAACCGAAGTGATAGAAGCCAACCAGGATGGAATTGTGGAATTGTTTATGAATAATCCGTCTTTAAACGATGTTACGCTTAATGTAGACGCACGCATCAGTGTACCCAGCGGCATACACGTTTACGGTCAAAGTTTCGGAGAGGCGGCAGGTGCCGGAGTGGTAGCCGGTACGT
>JAPZAO010000098.1 GCA_027460615.1 Candidatus Methanoperedens sp. | reverse complement strand
GGCGGCAGCATGATGCTGATCCTGTTCAGCTACCCGCTGCGCAAGCACTTCCGCTTCGCCCAGAACTGGGGCCGGGTCAAGTGGTGGTTTCTGGTGCACATGATCCTGGGCATCGGCGGCCCGCTGCTGATCCTGCTGCATTCGACCTTTCGCATCGGCTCGCTCAACGCCGGCGTGGCGCTCTACAGCATGATCATCGTGGCCCTGAGCGGCGTGGTCGGCCGTTTCATCTACGCCCGCGTGCACCGCGGCCTGCGCGGCGAACAGACCGGCTTCAAGGAATTGCAGACCCGTGCCAAGTTCGACCAGGACGAGGTGCGCTCGCGCCTGGCCTTCGCGCCCAAGGTCGAGGCCGACCTCAAGGCTTTCGAGCAGGCCGAGCTGCAGGCCCGGCCCGGCTGGCTCACCTACGGCCGCCAAGTGTTCTGGCTGCCCATCCGGCAATGGATCGTCTATTGGCGCTGCCTGCGCGATCTGCATGGCCCCATCCGCAAGCTGGCCCGCCACGGCCAATGGTCGCAGCAGGATCTGCGGCGCCGCGAGGCCATGTCGCGCAAGCTGATCCGGCGCTACCTCACGGCCGTGGTCCGGGTCGCCCAGTACACGGCCTACGAGCGCCTGTTCTCGCTCTGGCACGTGGCGCACATTCCCTTCGTGTACCTGCTGATCATCAGTGCCGTCGTGCACGTGATCGCGGTGCACATGTACTGAGCCGGGGCCGCAGCGCATGAGGCAGTGCCTGGGCCGCTTTCGATACCTGCCCGCGTATCTGCGCCTGCTCGCGTCCACGGCGCTGCTGGCCCTGCTGCCGGCCCTGGCGCCGGCGCAGAACATCGAGTCCGTGATTTCCCCCGGCCCGCTGATCAAGGACCACGCCAAGTTCGACGAGGACTGCAAGCAGTGCCACGTGCGCTTTGACCGCAAGGCGCAGGACGGCCGCTGCATGGACTGCCACAAGGAGGTCGGGGCCGACGTGCGCGGCAAGGCCGGCTACCACGGCAAGATGAAGCCGCAGGCCTGCCGCAGCTGCCATACCGATCACAAGGGCCGCGGCGTCCGCATTGCCGAGTTCGACAAGAAGAAACTCGACCATGCGCAGACGGATTTCGCCCTGCGCGGCAAGCACCAGGAAGTGGAATGCGACAAATGCCACCTCGCCGGCAAGAAGTACCGCGAAGCCGCGCTGGGCTGCAACGACTGCCACAAGAAGGACGACGTGCACAAGGGCTCCCTGGGCCCCAAGTGCGCCGACTGCCATACCGAGAAGAACTGGAAGGAAGCGCGCTTCGACCACGACAAGACCCACTTCCCGCTCAAGGACAAGCACGTCGACGTGAAGTGCGCCGGCTGCCACAAGGACAACCAGTTCAAGGACACCCCGCTGACCTGCGTCGCCTGCCACAAGAAGGACGATGACAAGAACGGCCACAAGGGCCAGTTCGGCGAGAAGTGCGAGAGCTGCCACAGCGCCAAGTCATGGAAGGAGAGCACCTTCAACCATGACACCGACACCAAGTACCTGCTGCGCGGCAAGCACACGCGTGCCAGCTGCACCAGCTGCCACACCGGCCACCTGTACAAGGTCAAGCTGAGCCAGGAGTGCTACGCCTGCCACAAGAAGGACGACAAGCACAAGGAAAGCCTGGGCAAGAACTGCGGCAGCTGCCACACCGAACGCGACTGGAAGGAACGCGCCAAGTTCGACCACGACAAGACCGACTTCCCGCTGCTGGGCAAGCATGCCAAGGTGGAGTGCAAGGACTGCCACAAGAGCCTGATGTTCAAGGAGGCACCCAAGGACTGCTACGCCTGCCACAAGAAGGACGACAAGCACGAACGCACGCTGGGCGAGAAGTGCGCGGATTGCCACACCGAGCGGGACTGGAAGAACACGAGCGGCCGCTTAGACCACGACAAGACCAAGTTCCAGCTGCGCAACGCGCATGCGGCCAGACAAGTCAAGTGCACGGCCTGCCACAAGGACCTGCGCAGCTTCCGCAAGACGCCGCTGGACTGCTACAGCTGCCACAAGAAGGACGACAAGCACGAAGGCCAGGAGGGCACGAAGTGCGAGGCCTGCCACGGCGACCGCTCCTGGAAGGACACGCGCTTCGACCATGGCCAGTCGCGCTTCCCGCTGACCGGGCGACACGTCGTCACCTCCTGCAAGAAGTGCCATGAAACAGCGCGTTACAAGGACGCCCCGCGGGATTGCTACGCTTGCCACAAGAAGGACGACCGGCACAAACTGAAGTTCGGCGTGCGCTGCGAGAACTGCCACAACACGCGCTCCTGGGATCTCTGGAATTTCGACCACAACGCGCGCACCAACTACAAGCTCGACGGTGCGCACCGCAAGGTGGCCTGCGAGACCTGTCACAAGGAGCCGGCGCCGCGCGGCAAGGACACGGCGGTCCTGGGCAGCAGCTGTATCGGCTGCCACCGCACGGAGGACGTGCATGACGGGCAGTTCGGGACGCGCTGCGAGCAGTGCCACAAAACGGACAGCTGGAAAAATTTTAGGAACCGCATCGGGAGTCTGGGCCGGACCACCCGCGATGATTCCCTCGTGAGCCAGGCCAGTACCACAAGAGGACGTGAACGATGAAAAACGACAGAGACAGTCTCCGCCCCCTGCGCGCCATCGCGGCCATGCTGCTGGCCCTATTGCTCTCGATGGCCAGCACGCCGCTGCTGGCACAGAGCCCGATCCGCAACTTCGATCACACGAAGACCGGCTTTCAGCTCAGCGGCGTGCACTCCTCCCAGCGCTGCGAGTCCTGCCACATCAACGGCATCTTCAAGGGCACGTCGCGCGACTGTGTCAGCTGCCACGCCGCCGGCAACCGCCAGGCGATCCAGAACGTGGTCAAGCCGCCGCAACACATCCCGACCCAGCTGAGCTGCGACGCCTGCCACAGCACCGTGACCTTCAGCGGTGCCCGGTTCAACCACATGGGCGTCTCCCCGAGCACCCCCTGCAGCAGCTGTCACAACGGCATGACGGCGTCCGGCAAGCCCGCCGGCCACATTGTCACCGCCGGATATCCTTTGGAAATAAAGATAATAAATCGATTTGAAAACCTTATTCCCGGGCTGGGAGAACTCAAGAATTACCACTTTGCCTCCCTTTTTAATTATGCGGTTCATTTCTGATAGCGATTTTTTGATATCTGCGACATTCCTTATCCCGAAAGCTACAATTGCGCCATCAAAAGTCCCATCCTTAAATGAAAGGTTTTCGGCATCGCTCCGGATGCACCGGATATTCCCTATATTTTGCTTTTTTATTTTCTTTTCGCATAATTGCAGCATTTCATTACAGAAATCCGATGCAATTACCTGGTTTTTATTTTTATTTGAGACTTCTATCGCGACATCCCCAGTCCCGGAACAGACATCAAGTATATACCCTGACGGCAGTTTTGATACTGCAAACCGTCGCCAGTATCTATCCCGTCCCATGCTTAACAGGTGATTGAGAAGGTCATACCTGGGGGAAATTCCTGCAAACATTTTCCGGATGTATTCTTTTTTATGCAATTAATTCCTCTTTTTTTGTGATTTTCTTCTTTAAAAAACCAGAATGGAAATCAATTTACCAAAACTTATAACTTATCTCGATTATAAGAAGAATGTATGAACCAGATTAATAGCAAGGATATTAAATCAGAAGTAATGCGTGTTATCCTTAATATATCCAAGAGTCTTGCCAAAGAGAACCAGGGGGCTCTATTTATCATAGCGGACAGGGATAAAATCGAGGGCAGCTACCATCTCCATTATCCCCAGATCCAGTTTGCAGGGAATCTCCTGAGTAAGGGAATGGATGCAGTTGTTGAAAAGCTTTCTACACTTGATGGTGCCATGATTTTTTCGCCAACAGGTGATTTGATCGCTTACGGTTCAAGGATATTAAAAACAGAAACATTGATCGGCTTCGGCACCCGGCATTCGGCAGCAAGAGGAATAACCTTATATGACGATTCCTTTACCGCAGTCCTTGTCTCTGAAGAGAGCGGCTGGATAAAAGTTTTCCAGAAAGGAGAGATTGTTCTTGAGACCGATTCGGTCGATATCGAACCATCCACGCTTGACAAAGTTTCCCGCTTTCTCATGAACAGGGACATGGCTCTTCTTGCAGGCGCGGGAATTACGATAGCCGCTGGAATCGTTTCCGCTCCGGTGGTATTGATACTGGGTGGGGCATATATGATGGTAAAAACAGCGGGCTCGGTGATATCATCATCCTTAAAGAAGGAAAAGAAATAAATTATGATCCATTTCACAAAACTTCACGGCAACGGGAACGATTTCATTCTCATCGACGAATACAGAGGCGAGGTCATCCCGGATAAATCCGGGTTTGCAGCCAGATACTGCAACAGGCGTTTCGGGATAGGGGCTGACGGAATCCTGTATCTTGGGAAATCTGATAAAGCCGACATCAGGATGAGGATTTTCAATTCCGACGGCTCCGAGGCTGAGATGTGCGGTAACGGCATCAGGTGTCTCGCAAAATACGCGCTGGATGAAGGATACATCAAGGAGAATGCAAGCGTTGAAACACTCGCCGGAATTCTCTCTGTAGATCTGCGGGTCGGGGATAAGACGTGGATAACAGTAAATATGGGAATACCTGTTTTTGAACGTGAAAAAATCCCGGCAAGAGGTACGGGAGAATTTCTCAATGTCCCTTTACACGGGTATAACGTCTCGGCTGTGAATACAGGAGTCCCACATGCAGTAATCTTCGTGGATTCTTTTGAACCCGGACTGATGGCTATTGCCCCAAAAATCCGCTATGACCCGGTTTTTCCAAAAGGAATCAACGTGAATTTTGTGATTCTAAACTCAAAAGATGAGATAACAGTGCATACCTATGAGCGGGGGGTGGAAGCAGAAACCTTAAGCTGCGGCACAGGCTCTGTTGCCTGCGTAGCTGTTGCCCATAAGCTTGGCAAAACCGGCAAGAAAGTGAAAGTGAATACGGAAGGGGGAGAATTGAGAATCATTCTTGCCAATGACGGCGCCTATATGGAAGGGCCTGCCGAGCGTGTGTTTGAGGGTACGGTTTAAGTTTCCATCACAAGAATGGGCACTCCTGCATTTAACCACTATCAATAAATTTAAATTTAAGCGCCGCTTTATAGGTATGATGTTGCGTCATATCATCTCAATGAGGGATTTTTCAAGGGATGAAATAGATACTATTCTGGCAAAAGCGATGGAATTCGAGCCAATAGCAAGGGGTAAAGAATCCAATTTGCTTTCCGGTAAAATCCTTGCCACACTTTTTTATGAACCAAGCACACGCACGCGCTTGTCCTTTGAGACTGCCATGAAACGGCTTGGCGGCAAAGTGATTGACCTGGGTTCGATAGAATCAAGTTCCGTGGCCAAAGGAGAGAGCCTTGCAGATACTATAAGGGTGATAGGAAACTACGCAGACACAATCGTTTTGCGACACCCGCGGGAAGGAGCGGCGAGGATGGCTGCAGACTATTCAAATGTCCCGGTAATCAATGCCGGGGACGGGGCAGGGCATCATCCTACACAAACGCTTCTTGACCTTTATACAATCATGCGCGAGAGCAGCTTTTCAGGTCTTAAGATCGCCCTTGTGGGAGACCTCAAGTACGGAAGGACAGTACATTCGCTCGCTTACGCCTTATCCATGTATCATGCCGATATGACCCTTGTATCGCCCAAACAACTCCAGATGCCCGATGTGATCAAGAAAGACCTGAAAAAACAGGGAGCGAGCATCCGTGAGACCTCGAATATCGAGGAAGTTGTAAGCGATGTTGACGTGCTGTATGTAACAAGAATCCAGAAAGAACGTTTCCCTGACCCGGCAGAGTACCAGAAAATGGCAGGAAGTTACAGGGTAACCGAGGAGCTCCTGAAAAAAGCCCGCGATAACCTTATTATAATGCATCCGCTGCCGCGGGTGGATGAGATTGACCCTGCGGTTGACAGGACAAAGTATGCGCGATATTTCCAGCAGTCTTTTTACGGTGTTCCTGTCAGGATGGCGCTCCTTGCGATGGCAATGGAGGCAGCATGACCGAGTCGGTAAAGAAAGATATGCGCGTTCGTTCTATAAAGCACGGGACTGTTATTGACCATATTACAGCCGGGCAGGCGCTTAATGTGCTGCGCATACTCGGGATTTCGGGCACATCGACGGCTGTGGTGAGCGTTGCGATGAATGTGCCCAGCGGGGTTCTTGGCTTGAAGGATATAGTGAAAGTAGAGGATAGGGAGCTTGAAGAGGAGGAAGTGGACAGGATTTCGCTTATCGCGCCTAATGCCACCATCAACATTATCAGGGATTTTGAGGTCATTGAGAAACATAAAGTGGACCTGCCGGAGCGGCTTGAAGGTGTGGTGAAATGCGATAATCCTAATTGCATTTCAAATACGAACGAGCCTGTTATTTCAAAGTTCGCAGTAAATAAGAAGCCTGTGGAACTTCGATGCATCTACTGTGACCATGTGATTTCTGAAGGGATTGCAGAGCATTTGATTTAAGCCGAACTGTCAGAATGCAAACCTTAATTTAAGAAAAAAAGCGTATAACATCTCATGGACGAGAATACCGTAAACAGGACAAAAGCTGCCATTAACGCCCTGATAGATATAGAGCAGTTGTGGATTGAGAACACGCCCAATTATAACCTCTCCACGCAGGAACTGCTTGTTCTCAAGAAAAGACTTGAGCGGGCTTCAGAGAATGTTTCTAAGATTTACGAGGAGAACAGGGCAAAGTTAGAGGCTGCTGAGGATGAAATCAAAAAGATGCATGAGGGGAAGAAAAAGAAGGGATGAGATTTTTATAGACAGGCTCCACCTTAATTTTAGCATAGGTTAGAATACCATAATTACCCAATGTGGCGTTTAGAGTTTACGACTCTCGTTGTTTGCAGATGCGCTAATGAACTTTTCAAGCCTTCTCGTGACAATTCATATCTCTGGTATATACACATTACCGAATAATATACTTGGATTCGAACCCGTTATGCCACCCGGAAAAGCAATAATCTCGACCAATATACCAGCTGAACCGAGGGCAAAAATTAGATTCTGTAATGTGGCTTTATGAAGCGATAATTCATGTTTTGTAGAATTGTAATCATTCCACCATGTGAGGGTTCTATACCTTACAAAGCGATAACCTAGTCCTTTCAATGGCTTGAATTTATACCCTGTTGGTTTAAATGTCAATACAGTCTCGGAAAGTCCTGATATTGTTGGGTTTTTTTTCCAATCTCCCATATCACTATTTGGGTTTCTTTCGATTTCTTTAGCTGCGTTTTCAAATAAATTGCAGGCCAAAAAGAACAGATTATATACGCGAAGACCAAAAGTATTAAAATTTTTTTGATCAAAATGGATGGTTGTTCCAAGATCATTCGTGTCTTTTTCTAACATATGGTACATTCTAACTAATTCGGAATGTGTAGGCAAAATCTCACCTTTTTAATTTAAATTTCTGTTTATTACATCAATCAATCACTTTTGACGTTTCAATCTTTTTTTGTATTTCAAGTTCGAAATTATCATGATAGAATATATTTCAATTCTATTATTTTTCTCATTTATTCATTGTGAAATATGGATATGAAATTAGAATTCTACTTTAAGATTTCTTAGCATTTTTAACAGATTAATGCATTCAATATTATATGATGCACAAACATTTGGAATCTTTGTTCGATAAGGTGAGTTGGTCCATGTTTCTTGAGTTACAACCGTAGCATTTCTTTTTATGGCCAATGCGATCACAAACGGATCAGCTTGATAAGTAGGACGATCCAAATCGATTAAGGTGGGGTATTTTGCTAAGATTCCTTTAGCTATATTTTGGAGTTCATCATCTAATGGTTGAAACATTTTTTTATTATAATCTACCCAAATTTTTATGCTATCATCTTGTTTCTCTAATTCAAAATATACTTCTTCTGGAGCTATTACAGTTCCAATTTTTATTAATTCTTCGAAATGTTTCCATAATCCTGGAAATACTTCGGGTGGGTAGTGTTCAATCCATCCAGTTAAAAGGGAACTGGTATCTATACAATAAATCAATCGAAAGGCCCCGATGAAGATAACTTTGTATTCATTATTTCGGATTCAATTCTTGGTAGATGTTTTAAGCGTATTCCAAGATAATCTGCTACATCACTCATGTTAATTTTTTTCTCTCGAAAAGATTCAATTACAAGGGATGTATACATCTCACCATTACGACTCATTGCTTTTCTGTATTGTGGTACAATTATTTCTTTATTAGAAGTCTCTAATCGTTTTGCTTCTTCACTATACTGTGTGTGTTTTTCTCTATAACATTCAATTGTAGCACGATTTAAAGTTGTAAGTCTACGAATTATAACTTCTCGACTAACTTTATATTTATGGGACAGTTTTTGAATACTATCATCAGACCATTTATTTGGATTAGAATTAGCTTTAACGATAGATTCATCCATTAGTTTATTTTTTGGTATCAAAAATGCAGCAGCAAAACGATTACAAAAAATCTCTAATTCGGAATGATATATGTTTCCCTTTTGCATAGGTTCATACATATCACAAATTCCTCCGTTTCGAAGGAGTAAATGGCAATACTCATGAAATAAGGAGAAAATTCGAGCATTTGGTGTATCATTGGAGTTGATTATAATAAATGGATATTCTTTGTCGAAGTAAGAATAACCTCTCATGTCAGATACTGGAATGCCTGTAGATTGAAAGACAAGTATTCCTTTAGTTTCAAATACATTTTTCCATAATTTTAAGGCCGTATATACATCTTTCAAATTAAATTGAGTTTGGATATCAATATTTATAAAATCCCGTTCTCTTTGAGCAAGTTTTTCTATATCATCATCTAGATGGGCAATAGAAAGTTCATTTTCAATTTTCAGATCGGTCATCTTTGCCAATTCTAATGCAATTTCTCGTTTTCGATTGCATAATCTGATTTCAGTCAGGATTCTTGGCGATAATTTTTTCTCTATAGATTCAGGTAAAAGCCTAAAATCATTGGAAATCTTGGGAACAGGAGGGGATTTAGACAGAAAGAATACTGCTAAAGATCTCTTATATACATTGGCAATTTTTCTCAGTTGATTAATTGTTGGTTTTTTCTCTCCAGATTCCCATTTTTCAAGTACGTCTGTTTTAACTGGGATTTTCTTAGCAGTTTCTTCGATTTCAAACCCCATCGCTTTGCGGGCCCAAATAAGAAGATCAGGATTTATGTTAGCTGATATCATTTTATATGCAATTCCACCAATTTTAATATAATTAGTATGTATACCTTCACTTACTTAAATTTTCTTGTTATTTTTTAATGCCCTCATAAGACGATAGCTATCCATAACAACCCCCATCAAAACCCCAACCATCACTTATTTATATCAATTTAACTTTACTGAAATCAAGTTTAATTGATTCGGTGGACATAAATGCACATCTCAGATGGGATTCTGGAGCCAAAATGGATTTTATTCTGGTTCGTAATATCTGCGATATTCATCGCCGTGGGCTTGCGGATAATCAATAAACGCATCGCATCCGACCCCGCATACCTTCCCAGGATTTCACTCGTCGGCGCCGTGGTATTTGTCATATCCGTCTGGCACATTCCCGTACCTGTGACTGGCTCATCATCCCATCCCGTGGGAACACCACTGGCTTCGATAATCATAGGACCTTTTGCAACAGTCGTGATAAGCGCGATATCACTTTTCTTCCAGGCTTTCATAGCACACGGCGGTCTCACCACCATCGGGGCGAACACATTTTCCATGGGAATCGTGGGAGCCTTTAGCGGCTATCTTGTTTACAGGCTGCTGAAAAACATATCTCCCCTATGGTTTTCCGCAGGTATGGCGGGTTTTGTGGGAAGCATCCTCACATACCTGACGACAGCCCTTGAACTTGCGCTCTCCCTGAATCCGGGAAATGTGATGCATTACTGGAAATTATATTCGCTCGGGTTTATCCCGACGCAGCTTCCACTTGCGTTTATGGAATTCGCATTCACAGGATTTACGATAAAATACATAAGCGTTACAAAAGCCGAAGTCATGAGCGCCGCAGGCTACAGCATGGATAAGTTCACGAAAGCTGCCGTGATTTTAATGATATTAATCACTTCGATTATTGCAGCTGGCGCATACATCGGCTACCTCGGGGGGCATCAACTTGCGGGCATAGACGGCACAGTTGAGTCACTTGCCGCACCTGCTTCGATATCGAAAGGAGTAGGAGTGCAATTGATGGCGCGCCTTGGCGAGCCTGTGGGTTTCGCGCTTGTGGGTATCACAGGCGGACTGGTTACAGGATATTTCTCCAGAGAATTAAGGAGGAAACACTGATGCTGGAATGGCTGAATCGCGACCCCCTGAATGGGATTGTAATCACTATCGGATTTTTCATCTCCCTGATAATAGGAAGATACCTCCGAAATGAAAAAGACAGGACAAACAATAAAATGGATTCAAGGATTAAAATCCTGGTATCGTTTCTCCTGATTATCGTCTTAACCTTAATGGAACACTGGTATTTCCCGCTCCTGATTGCAGCTCTCTGCTCTGGTATTGCGCTTAAGAAAAAAGTGGCCAGGCCTTATGGCAAAATGCTTGTCTTTCCGGTGGTGCTGGCTCTATTTATCATGGCTGTCCAGGGCTTTAATATTGAAGCGAATTCAACCGGTCCGGGAAGCATTTCTGTCAATCCGGCAGGGCTTGAGTACGGTTTTCTTATTTTTTCAAGGGTTTTTGCGTCAGCCTCAGTCCTGATTCTTCTTTTGCTCACCACATCCTGGAACGAGATGCTTGAAAGCATGCGCACGCTCGGGGTTCCAAAAACACTACTTGAAATTTCAAGTTTCATGTTCAGGTACATAAAGACCTTTTCAGGTGAGGGCGAAAAAATAAAATTGGCACAGGAATCACGATGCGGCATGCGCGCGGGATTGGTTGGGCGGGTTCGCAATATTGCCTCGGTTTCAGGAGCGCTCATTACCCGGGCATTCACAAAAAGCGAAGCGGTTCACAGAGCCATGCTTTCGCGCTGCTGGAAGCCGGGTTTCGGATATTCAAGAGATTACGTGCCGTTATATAAAGGCGACCTGGTACTGGGAATTATTATCTCTTCAGGGATTTTCATCATGCTTGGGCTGGACAGGTTACTGTGAGGCAGCAATGAACGTGATAAAAACAACCGGGCTTGAATATACTTACGCAGACGGAACATGCGCCCTGACGGGCGTTAATTTTGAAGCGAACCGCGGTGAGAAAATTGCTGTACTTGGCCCGAACGGGAGCGGAAAGACTACATTATTCTATCACTTTAACGGCCTTGTTGAGCCGGCTCGCGGGGAAGTGCTGGTATACGGCGAAAAAATCAGTAAAACCAATATCGATGAAGTAAGGAAACGCGTTGGTCTTGTTTTCCAGGAGTCGGACAACCAGTTGTTCTCGCCTACAGTGTTTGAAGATATCGCATTTGGCCCCAAAAATCTCGGATTGGGCACAAATGAGATAAAGAACAGGGTGTCACATGTGCTGAACAGGTTCGATATAGAGAATCTTGCCCGCAAGAATCCTTCCAACCTGAGCTGCGGGCAGAAAAAAAAGGTAGCTATCGCAGGGGTGCTAGCAATGGAGCCTGATGTCCTGGTTCTTGATGAACCCACTTCCGGGATGGATGCAGCCGGGATCACGGATATCATGGGGGTTCTTGATGAATTAAATGAGGAAGGGAAAACAATTATAATATCAACTCATGATTCCGACCTTGCGGCATCATGGGCTGACCGCATGTATATATTGAATAAAGGAAAGGTTTTCAAATCAGGAATCCCAAAACATATTTTTGCGGATGAAAAACTGATTGCAGATGCGGGATTGAGGCAGCCTGTAATAGTCCAGACGTACCGTGAGTTCCGGGCGCGCGGTATTTCAGGAGGCGAAATCCCACTTTCAGTTCTTGACCTTATGGAATCTGTTGATGCAAAAGTAATGAACATCAGGTGCGCCATAGCAGCCTCCGATGTCCTGGCAGGCGATTGGGTCTCTCTTGAAATCAAAGACGGTATGCTTGTTGCGGACAAAGGTTCAAAAGGCATTACCGGGAAAGTAGTGTTTGCAGGGAAAAAGGGCGAGGATATTGCAGTAAAGGATGTTGCTGGAGACTTGCAGCAGCTCGCAGGTAAAGTGACAATCTTTCGGGTTCCAGGAATAATTGAAGGAGGCTCAAGGGCGGCGGATATTGAAAAGGCTTGTGAAATACTTTCTAAGAACAAGCATCAAAAGATAGGCGCGATGGGCACATCCGCGAAGGTATTGGTTAATAAGATGGGAATCAGGTGCGATTTCGAGTTTGATGTAATCCAGTCTGGAATGCTTGCGGCGCTTCGGGGTTTTGATGTGTGCATTTTTGCTTCAGGGGGAATGGCGGACAGGGTAATTGAGAAACTGAAGGTAAGAAAGCTCAAATATTCCGGCTTTGAATTATGACATGCTAAAAGAATTTTTGAATATCCAAAAATATAAATAGTGGCTATCGTTATATTCCGCTACAGGAGGTTTCATATGAAAAAGATATGGTTTATCGGATTTTTAGTATTTATGGTGCTGGTTAGTGGATGTACTTCCGCACCAGAAACCGCGCCGCAGCAAAAAGCGACGCCGCCTCAGCAAACATCACCGCCGGCACCGGAGAAAGCAGATGTAAGGATTGATAATTTCATGTTTTTCCCGCCTGAAATCATAATCGCCAAAGGGGGCACAATCACATGGTCAAATAAGGATACCTATCTGCACACAGTGACAAGCGGTGACTTCGATTCGGGTAACCTCAATCAAGGACAAACCTTCAGTCATACGTTCAACGAAGCTGGAACATATGATTACTGGTGTAAAAACCACGCCAGCATGCGCGCGAAAGTGATAGTAAAATAATTGGCAAATCACGTGAATTATTGAAGCTAACCGCGTTGGCTGTAGTATAATTCTAAAGGTGATATGAGCCGGATAGTAATCGCAATAGGCGGGAACGCAATATTGAATCCCGCAAGGGGAAGCCCGGTAGAGCAGCAGAGGCTGATAGATGAAACCTGCAGGGAAATTGCCCAGATTATCCGGAAAGGCTATGACGTTGTCCTGACGCACGGAAACGGCCCCCAGATAGGGAATATCCTTGCCATGCAGGAAGAATGCGCTCTTGTCCATCCCCAGCCGCTTGATGTGTGCGGGGCACAGACGCAAGGGATGCTCGGGTACTCGCTCCAGCAGTCGCTTGATAACAGGCTCAGGGAAAGCGGGATAACAAAGCAAGTCGCAACAGTCCTGACGCAGGTAGTAGTGGATGCGTCATCTTCTTCATTTACTAATCCCACAAAGCCGATTGGCATCTATTATCCTGAATCAAGAGCGCTGGAAATGATAGCGCTGGGAATAAAGATGATACATGATAAAAAGGGCTACCGCCGTGTTGTTCCTTCTCCCATGCCGCTTCAGCTCGTGGAAGAAGATGTCATTAAGAAGCTTGTCTCTCTTGGAGTTATTGTCATTGCAGCAGGCGGAGGTGGAATTCCGGTTATCCGGAAAAACGGCTCGCTGGCGGGCGTTGAAGCTGTAATTGACAAGGATTTGACAGGCAGCCTCCTGGCATCTGCTATCGGGGCTGAAACTTTTCTGATACTTACGGACGTTGAAAAAGCGGCATTGAATTACGGAAAAGATAACCAGGTTGACCTTGATGAAATCACAGTTTCAGAAGCCGAGCGATACATAGAAGAGGGACATTTCGGAAAAGGCAGCATGGAGCCCAAGATTCTTGCAGTGCTGCGGTTTATAAAATCGGGCGGCAAAACCTCAATCATTTCAAGTCTTGATAAGGCACTGCCGGCGCTTCTTGGCACTGCAGGCACACGGATTATAGCATAATATTCAGGTTGGTTTTCTTGAAGAAATGACCTTATTCAGGTCAGCTACCAGAGCATCCACATTGATACCATGAGCCATTGCCCCCTCTTCGATGCTTTCGAATGCTGACACATGGCATCCGACGCAATGGAGGCCGTGCCTCATAAACACCATCATGCTTTCAGGATACTGGCTTACTACTTCCTCGATTTTCATATCTTTTGTTATCATGATTAACTCCTTATTTATTCGTATAGCGACGAACGCGGATAAAGCTTTCCAACCTTAATTAAATCTTACATCATTTCTGCATTTAAAAGTTCTGCTTTTTCTTAGTGATGCGTGCCTTCCACGACTTTCACCCCTTTCTTGATGATCATTTGTTTTATTTCATCTATGTGAGGGCATTTCGGGTAGCCCCCTTCCATAAGCATACAGGAACTTAAGTGGATGACATCCACTTCATGCTTCAAAAGACTATCCACCAGCCTGAAAACCCGCCTGCCTGGGCATCCTCCGCATGTGAAAAAACCTATTATCTCGGCGTCCTTGCCGTATTCCTCAAAATGTACTTTTCGCTTGTTAAATGCCTTAAAGCATGCAACTCCAGGACAGGTTTCGCTTACGATATCGCACCTGACGACCGCAATCTTCGTGGTTTTTTCATTTTTTTCATCCTTTCCCATAAGGGCTCTGAATTGAGCTTCTGTTTCTTTCACGTCCTCAATAGTAACGATGTTCTTTCCTTTCTTTCCCACCGATGTTTCAATACCCATTTTCGCCATACTGCGGACATGTTCGGGTACATTCTCAAGCTCTTTTAATGCTTCGGGTTCCCATTCCATCCGTATTACCTCATGCTTGTTTTTATAAATATGTTTGCAAGCTTATTCATAACACTTATTTGAACCCGTATAATGTGACTTCCATGTCGCCGTCTATGAGATAATCAAAATCAATTAATTTATTCCATCCCGCTTTCTCGAAAACGCCGCCGATGCACACCCCGAAAATTTTCCTGTCGGGATACCCTTCTGTAATTTCATCAATCATTTTCATTAACCCGTTCACGTCCACTTCCATTTTCGGCATTGCCAGACCCCCGAGAAGTACAACCGTATCTGATGACGGGTTGGCTTTCTCCCCCAGCTGCATCCCGTATTCGGTCATTACAACCCTTGCAGCCAGCTCTTTCCGCAGGTTCGGGATGAATACCATCTCTTTTCCTGCATCACGCAAAACAAAACCCAGAAGCTCGGCAAAAGGATTGCACCAGCCCGGGCAGCCGATGAAGGTTATCTTTTCCCTTCCGCGCGCAAGTTTCCGGAATGCGGTGAGCATGCCACCGATGCCTTCTGATTTTTCGACAGGTTTCATGGAATCACGTGGCTAAGGATTGTTGAAGTGGGATATAAGGATTTATTATTAAAACCAAAAATCTCAAAAACAAAAATAAAAAAAATAAAATAAAAAAGGAAATTTAAATCAGCGCAGCAGTTATTCCCTGCACACCTGACTGTATGATAATCGCGGTTGTGATTATTACACCGGCCATCTCAAGCGCCACTGCTACATTTCCTTTCTTGAGTTCCTCGAACTCCTCGATTCCCTTTGTCAGCTTATCGAGTATGTTCAATGCAAGATATATCGCTGCGATTGCAAGCACGATTCCAAGTATTAACTGGAGTATGCCCATTCCGATTGATAGCATGCCGCCTGCGGACAGGATGCCACCCGCCGATGCCTGGGCTGCTTTTATGCTGCTGGATATTCCTGCAACGCCGGACTGCACCACGATGCCTATCGCAAAAAATACCGAAGCGACAAGAACACCTACGGCAGTGTTGCCTTTTGCGAGTTCCTTTTCTTCATCTATTCCTTTAGTTATCCTGCCTAATACTGAAAAGCCGATATACAGTGCAACGACTGCAAGTATTATGGCAATAACTAATTGTATAATCCCTACAACTGCATTTATTGGGTCCATAATTCACCTCACGCTTTAAGCGTTATCCTGTATAATGGCAATAGGGTCATATAAAATTATTGTGATACTTTATTCAAGAAGTTTCAGGGCTTTATTCGGGCAAGCTGTAATGCAGCGCATACATTGTGTGCATCTATCGTAATCTATTCTTACAATGCCGTCGATGCGCAAAAGAGCCATCTCGTTGCACACGCTGTCGCACCTGCCGCATTTCATGCATCCGATAACTGTTATCAAACCATTCATTGTCCTTCACAAGCTATTTATGCTTATAAGTATAGATAGGTTTTGTCTAAATTGTGCAAAACAGAGGATTTCATGACAAGATCTATTCCTGAAATGATACGGGGGGACTTCAAATGCGAAGATATTGCAAAGTGTATCCTGGGTCTAAAGAATATCGATATTGACGCCTATAAGATGCTTGTCACAAAAGGCCCGATGACCGCAGAACGCCTTGGTGAACTTTTGAACAGGGAACGCAGCACGGCTTACAGGTCGCTGCAGAACCTGATGGTATGCGGTCTTGTGTACCGGGAGACAAAAACAATCAGCGAGGGCGGCTATTATTACGATTATACCGCGCTTGACCCGTGCAAAATGAAAGAGAAAGTAGCAGGGAACATAGACGAATGGTATAATAAAATGAAAAAACTTGTCGGCAATATCGATAAAGAAATTATGAAATGATTATACACCAAATATACTATCGCACACTTCTTCCACTTTCTCCCTGAATTCTTTTTGTGAAAAACCACACATTTCCGCCGCGAACATGGCTCCACCGGCGCCAACGCCTTCTTTTACATCGCCGGTTTCATACATCCGAAGCCCGGGGAATCTTGAATCACCAAATCCAGGGTCGGCCGCATAAGCTTTGTAGCCCAGGATATCAGTCATTTCCCTGAAATTGGCGCTCGGGTCATCTGCGACATAATGGGTTGTTGCGATGGAAACATCCTTTTTCAGGCCGAGATGTTTTATGATACTCAAAACCGAGACCATCTGCGTCCCGCCTGCAAGCACGGTCTTTGTATCAAGCCCGTCCACAAGCCCGGCCGCTGCTGCCATCATGGGGTCGCCGATGCACTCAACCGCACGAAGCGGCTGGCTCCGTAAACTGCCGAAGGATATTCCTGAATTCCTCATACCTTCAGAGACTACCATGTTTTTGATGTCAAGCGGGTTTTCCGGGAAACTGGATGAAACTTTCCCATCATACCCCAGTGCTTTCATCACTGCCATGGCAGTGGTTGTTCCGCCTGGGACACTCTCGCCAATAATTACAAAATCCGAGAATTTTGAAAGCTTTTTCCCAAGAGACCTGGATTTAGTGTAAATTTCAAGTGCATCCGCCACCGCATTTCCTTTCCTGATATCCCCGCCGGGCTGGGCGTCGATATCGATAGTCGGTATTTTCGGGCGGATGCGCAGCCCTGCATTGATAAAAAGGCATGGGATTTCCGTGAGAAGCATTGATGCCCTGGTGATAACTGCCGGAGAAGGAGCCCCCGAAGGTGTCATTGCAGGCTCATTGATACTTATGGCGTTGCCAGTCTCAACGAGTTCAGCATCCGCTGCAGGGGTATAATCCGTAAGCTTCGGGGATTTTCCTGCTGCGGATATGTTTGGGATTTTAGCTGTCTCAGTATTGGCAAGAATGCACAGGAACAGGGGTTTTTCCGGACTGAAATCCGGATGAGGTTTAACCCACATTAATTCCTTATAGTTCACTTGGAAACAAAGCGAAGCCTATCAAGCTTGATGTTTTGAACGTTATTATGGAAGAGTTGGTAAGGTGAGAAAGTGAAGAAATCAAAAGGTTATCGCCGCGGCACGCGTCGGCTTCTGAAGAAGGCGCCTAGAGAGAGAGGTAAGCCGAAGCTTGGCAAGTTGCTGTATGCGTATGAGCTTGGCTCTCAGGTGATAATTAAGATAGACTCGAGC
>JAPZAO010000097.1 GCA_027460615.1 Candidatus Methanoperedens sp. | reverse complement strand
CTCGTCGTGACCATGAAGGTCAGGGTGACGTGGGCAATCTGCATTGCGAAACCTCTAAGTCGTAACGGCTTCTTATGTATTGCAGGTGAGGAGCTGAATTCTGGCTCTCCCATTCTTCCCAAAGTTCTCGATAGCTCCTGCTATTGAAACGGTGGCGGTGGTTGGATTAATGTCATCCATACAGAACAGGGATACTTTGCAGTTCCATCCGGATTCGCGGCTGATATCGTTTATTTTCTTATCAAGTTCCGATATTGTGATGATTTTTAAAGGATCAAGCAGCTCATCAAATATTTCAGGATCAAGGGGAATACCTCTTGTCCATTTAAGCATCCATAAGAAAATCGGTGTGCTTATCAATACATTTCTGCCGGATTCAATCGATTCTTCCCTTCCGGTCAATTCTTTCTTATCGGCTCCGATCTTTGATAAAGCTTCACTGACAGAACCATATCGGCGAAGCGATACTTCGGAAATATCAATCGCATCCCGGATGGCTGCGCTCAGATTACCCTTGTGTTTTTCGATCAGTGATTCAAGTTTCTTAAGATGAACCGATTCGAGCGATATATTTTTCCTGACGACCATAATAGTACTACCATAGTATCACTGGGTTGCTTTCTAATAAATCTTTTCACATTTCGGCAATATTAGTGTTATCAAAGTGATACTTTTTTCACAACATAGTTTTTATTAGTGCTACTAGAAATGACGTATTAAGATGATGAACCAGTTATGTGGAAGGAGTCGGGTCCCGGGCGGGTTGGGGAGGGGGTTCATTATCTTTACAATAGGTTGATTTGAAAATATTTACTTCTTTTATCTTCATTCTTGCAAAAAAGCAAAAGATTATACTGGACTACTTCAATTCTTGAGAAAGGAGACTTTATATGGAGCAAGATTTGTCAAGAATTGGCGTTTCTCTTCCAGAGAACCTGCTCGGGAAATTCGATGAAATCATAACAAAAAGAGGTTATTCATCACGCTCTGAAGGTATACGCGACGCTATAAGAAGCTATATCCGTTACTACGACTGGATGAGCGAGGTCGAAGGCGAACGAATTGGTATTTTATCCATGTCTTATGATCATTCCCAGCGCGGGCTTGTTAACTCGCTTCTGGACTTAGAGCATGAGTTTTCGGCTATTACAAGGTCGGCTGTACACGTTCACATAAGCCATGACGAATGCATGGAAGTTGTCATACTTAGGGGAGAAGGAAAAGATGTAAGAGCTATGGCTGAACGGGTCATGGCGCAAAAAGGCGTAAAGAATGTGAAACTGACGACAATACGTCCCGGGCAAGAAGTGTAATCCGTTCCTTACAGTAACCGCAGGTTATTTAAACCTTAATGATTATTCATGGGTTTTGCTACAGAAGTTAATCTTCGTAACACTAAATATATATCATATTATAAAACTGTGATACTATATACTAAGTTAAATAGAAGTGTTATGAAATATTATTCAACGAGGTATAAAAAATGCATATCCCTGACGGTTATATCCCATTGGAACAGGCTGCAGTCTACTGGATAATCGCAATATTATTTATCGCAAGGTCGATTAAATGGGCGCGCAAGGATTTAAACGAAAATATGATACCGCTCTTCGGTGTCCTTGCGGCAGGCATGTTCGTCCTGCAGACGATTAACATAGCGGCTAACCTGTTATTACCTGTCCCTATGCTTGCAGGAGTAAGCTGGCATGTTGTCGGGGCTGCGCTCACTGCAATTATATTCGCAAGCCCGTGGGCTGCAGTCCTCTTAATAACGCTTGTTCTCGCAGTCCAGTCCCTTTTCGGGGACGGCGGAATAACTGCAATGGGGGCGAATATAATGAACATGGGGATTATCGCAGGTTTCATTGGATATTACAGCTATATAGGCTTAAGCAAATTATCAATAAAGCGTCCGGTTGCAATATTTGCAGGTGCCTGGCTCAGCATGATTTTACCTGCTATCGCCCTTGCATTTGAGTTATGGTTCGCAGGCACATTCCCGCTGAAACAGGGCGCGCTCCTTATGGGCACATTCCAGGGCGTTGCAGGGATAGGAGAAGGGCTTATTACGGTCATAGTATTTGGCGCCATAATAAAAGCGCGCCCCGACATAGTTGAAGATGACGCACCCCAAAAAGTCAGCACTGTAAAGGTGGCTGCTGCCGGAATTGTTGCTTTATTCGGGCTTGCTATTGCAGCGCCGTTCCTTGCGTCCAGTAATCCGGACGGGCTCGGGCAAACCGCAAGCCTTGTCCTGAAACATGAAATAACCAGCACAATAACGCCGCTCTTCTCAAACTACTCCATACCGGGCATGGGAAAAGCCGGAGAGGTTGCTGCTGTTCTCATCGGATTTACGGCAATAATGATAATATGGTTGGGCATTACTAAGCTTATGAAAAAGGGGTAACATGAATATTATCGAGACACGAAACCTAACACATATCTATCGTGGAAAAATAACAGCGCTGGATGGCATAAACTTCACGGCAAAACCGGGTGAACGAATCGCCATAATAGGAGCGAACGGCGCAGGGAAATCCACACTTTTCAAGCATTTTAACGGGATACTCAAACCGACAAGCGGCGAGGTCCTGATAAAAGGCGAGTCGATAAGCAGCAAGAACATCCTTGAAGTAAGGCGGACCGTTGGCGTCGTATTCCAGGACCCGGATGACCAGATATTTGCGCCGACTGTCAAACAGGATGTGGCTTTCGGACCAATGAACCTGGGTTTAAGCCCTGATGAAATCGAAAAACGGGTACGGGAGTCGCTTGAAACCGTGAGGCTCACGGGCTTTGAGGAAAGGGCGCCGCACCACCTGAGCACGGGCGAGAAAAAGAAAGTCGCCATTGCAGGCATACTTGCAATGCGTCCTGAGGTGCTCGTGCTGGATGAACCCACAGCAGGGCTTGACCCGGGCGGTGCGATGCGCCTCATAAAGCTTATAAATGAAATGAACAGGTACCTCGGGATAACCATCATAACAGCAACCCACGAAGTGGACATAGTGCCGCTGCTTTCAGACAGGGTATGCATAATGTCGAAAGGAAAAATAATTGGCGACGGATCTCCTCTTGAGATATTCTCATCACCCGAACTCATCAAAAAAACTCACCTGCGCCTGCCCATTGTAGCCCAGCTTATGGAAATGTTACAGGAAGAAGGTGTGCCTGTCGGCGTCAAATTCACGCTGGAAGAGGCAAGAGATGAACTCCTGCGGAAGAAGGATACGTCATTCTTCTTCTTGAAATGAATACTTGGTTCCATGCATCACACGTGTGAATTTCAATTTGAGGGTTGTCGCGTCGAATAATGTTCGTAAGTGTCCGCAATTCTCTTTCACGAATGTGAATGCTCCCCGGAGACACAGCGACGGCAAGATCATGAAAGTCAGTCTTGAGATAGTTCGGTTCTCGGATGGCCTCTATGA
>JAPZAO010000096.1 GCA_027460615.1 Candidatus Methanoperedens sp. | reverse complement strand
TCTAAACTCATTGTTGAAAAGGCAGTTGATTTTAAAGAGTTCAGCAGTGATGAAGGAATGGTAAGAGGGCGTTTATTATTTTTAAGCGGGTATGTACTAACTTTTATGGAGTATATCCAGATGGGAAAGGAACGACCAAAATATAAGGTTTAATCTCTCAGATAGCAAAGGAGAGGTGATTTTCAGATATGATAATGCTGCCCATCATAAAGAAATTAGTACTTTTCCGCATCATAAACATGTAAGGACTGAAGTCAAGCCTTCTAAAGAAGTGGGGCTCGCCGATGTAGTGACTGAAATTGAGAAAATGATATTGAATGAATTTAGCAGTTAATTCGTGACGCTGAAGTTAGAATTTATTTTCCAACATTCTTCTTCGCTGCTTCTATCAATTCCTGCGTTATCCCGGGCAGCTTAACGCCCAGCTTCCTGGGCTTCCTTGGCTTACAGTTCTCAAGCGCATAAGCAAAAATTATCGGGACGCCGACTGTCGCATCGATGTACGGGATTACATTTCCTTCCCCGGCTTTCGGTATCTTTCCCCACGATTTGCCTTCGTTTATCGTAGCGCCTGAAAGTCCTCCCACATCAGGGCGGTCAACAGTCACCTGCACTACATAATTCTCACCCGGGCACTCCATCCCTATAATCTGGGAAATCATTGGGCCTGTTTGCTGGAGGAAATTCTTGGGCACGCCGCCTGCCACTTCAAGCACGCCGCGGGGAATATCGTTAAGCATACTATCATGAACGATGGCAGCGCTTTCAAGCACGTCCATTGTGGGACTCGGGTCTATGAAAGTTGTCGGGTCAAGCTGTCCTGACGTTGAACCTGCATTTGCCATGATTGGAAGATAACTTGTCCCCATCCCGACCGATGAGTCGGCAAAACTCGGAACAAAGACCGGGACATCAAGTTTTGAAGCTGAAGCTACGAATGAGCGTTCGGGAGCTTTTGAAGTCTCAAGCACCCCGTCGCCAAGAATCTTATAATAATATGCGGTTGAGAATTTTTCAGGGAACTTCTTCCTTTTTACAGCTTCCATTGTAAGCGTTTGTATTATCTTATCCTGGGCTATTAGCGTGCGCTGCATATCGATATACACATCATAGATACGCACCACGTCGTGCTCCGCAAGTTCATTGTCGTCCGCTGTATAATCTCCCTGGTGAACTGGCAGTTCGTATGCAAAATGAAGGTCATGATATGTGTTTGCGCCGGTCGTAACAATCCAGTCGATAAAGCCGTTCTCCATCATTTTGATGATTCCGCCCCCCATTCCCACGGGGGTCATGGCTCCTGCAAGCGTCAGGCATATTGTTGAGTTATCGTCTATCATGGTCTTGAAAAGATGGCATGCTTCAGCCAGCCGTTTTGCATTATACCCCATGCCGTCAAAGACCTCATCAACCAGTTGAGTAATCGTCATGCTGTCAGAAAGAGGGATGGGAGATATTGGTTTACCCCCCCAGTAATTATGTTTCATGCTGTGCATTTGGATTCTCTCTGGAATTTCAAGATACCTGATGAGTTTTTCTTCTATTTCAAATATTCAGCGGGATATTTAAGAATTGCTAAAGGTGATAATTGAAACCCAATCCATATATTTAATACAAAAAACCTTGTTCTTAATCATATGCATGGCTGGACCGGAAAAACAGTAACAATCGATTTAACAGGCTGCAAAATCAGGGAAACGAAGACCGATTCCAATATCCTTCGCACCTTTATCGGGGGACGGGGACTGGGAGTAAAACTATATTACGATAATACCGAGCCGGGTATAGACCCGCTGAGCCCTGAAAATCTCCTGGTATTCACAACCGGTCCGCTTACTGGAACGCTTGCGCCGTTGTCAGGCAGGCATGTTATGGTCTCAAAATCCCCTCTCACCGGAACAATATTGGATTCAAGCAGCGGCGGGTTTTTCGGGAAAGAACTGAAGTTCGCAGGGATTGACGCGCTAATCATAAAAGGCGCGGCTCCGGAGCCTGTTTACGTTTCCATCGAAAATGATAATATAGAGATACTCAATGCCAAAGAACTCTGGGGAAAAAACGTGAGGGCATGCACGGATATTCTCTCAGCCCGGGGGCGTGTGGCATGCATCGGGCGCGCAGGCGAGAGGCTTATTCCAATTGCAAATGTCATGAACGATTACTTCCATGCCTGCGGGCGGGGAGGGCTAGGCGCGGTCATGGGCGGAAAATTGCTAAAAGCCGTTGTGGTTAAAGGAGATAAAAAACCCGCTATTGCAGACGAGGAAGCGTTTGAAAAAGCGCGGCATAAAGCCGGCAGGCTCCAGAAAGAAGGTGCTGGCGCATCAAGCGGACTTTCAACGTACGGGACTTCAGCAATGGCTAACCTCCTGAACTATATGAAGCTTCTGCCTGCACAGAATTTCAGGAAAAGCGGGTTTGCAGGTATGGATAAAGTTTCAGGCGAATTCATTAAAGAAAATTACGATATTAAAGGCAATGCCTGCTATAACTGCACTATCGCATGCAAGCACGTCATAAAAAGCGGCGCATTTGAGGGGCATGAGGTCCCGGAATACGAGACCCTGTGGGCATATGGGCCGGATAATAACAACACGGATATTGATGCCATTATAAAAATCAACCGCCTCTGCAATGACTACGGCATGGATACCATATCCTCAGGCTCGACGATTGCTGCTTATGCTGAAATAATGGGCGAAGACATAAAAGAATTATCAGGGCTTGTTAAAAAGATAGGCGAAAAAGAAGGGGTCGGAGAGGAGCTCGGAAGGGGTTCAAAGGCTCTTTCAAAATCGCGCAATAAAGATGTCGGGATGCAGGTCAAGGGGCTTGAGCTTCCGGGTTATGACCCGCGGGGCGTTTTCGGGATGGCTCTAGCCTACGCCACCTCAAACCGAGGAGGGTGCCACCTGCGCGCCTACATGATAGCGCCTGAGGTTCTGGGAAAGCCCATAAAGGTCGAGCCAAAGACTTTTTCTGGAAAGGCAGGACTTGTGCAGGCATTCCAGAATGGGACGGCAGCCCTTGATTCGCTTGTGCTGTGCATATTCTCTTCTTTTGCGATATCAGAAGCGGAGTTTGCGAAGATGCTCAGCGCGGCAACAGGGGTGGATTATTCGACTGAGGAGTTCCGCAAATGCGGCGAGAGGATATGGAACCTTGAGCGGCTGTTTAATATCGGGGCAGGATTTTCACGAAAGGATGATACACTGCCTGAGAGGTTCTTTGAGAGCGGCGGACTCGATAGAGCGGAGTTTGAGAAGGCGCTGGATGAGTATTATAGTCTCAGGGGATGGGATGAGAACGGGGTGCCGACGAGGGAGAAGTTAAAAGAACTAGAACTTTTATAATGCTGCCGAACCAGGCAAAAGCCGGATTTGTAAAAATTCAAACAGCACGTTTTTAAACCTTAAAAACCAATATCTGTTCTAGATGCTTTTAATAGTCGGTGATTATTTATGGAAACCGTAGAAATCCCCAATGATGTATGGAGCCCAATAAAAAGTCTTGTGCGCCACGGAATATACAAAAATGAGAAATCTGCCCTTATTAATATAGTCCATGATATGAGTCTTTCTAAAATGACGGAATTTAAATCTGCCATGAAGGAACTTGAAAAGAAATATCATACAGACTTTGAGGATTTTCAATCGAAAATAAAAGCCGCAGAGAAAGAAAACTTTGAAAAATGGGATGACTATATTGAATGGAAAGCATACTTCACAGCATACAACTACTGGAAATCCATTCATGAGGAGTCATCTCAATGGTTGTAGCCAGGAACCTCACACTGCTCAGAAGCCATATAATTGTTGTTGAAGTTCGAATTTTAAAAACCCTTATTGAACCTGACATTGAAATGATTAAGGCAATAGCAACGCTTAAAGATGGTTCTACGCTTTATGTATCTGAAGCTGAGGGGGTTGATTGGAGGGAATATTCTTATCACTGGCAAAAAAATGATAAATTGATAATGCGATGGGATAATGCACCGCATCATAAGGATTTGCCAAATTTCCCATACCATGTCCATGACAGAAAAAAAGTCATGTCAGGTGAAGATTCGAATTTAGTGGATGTTCTTACATATATAGAGATGCAAATCAATGATTAGAGCGTATTTTCAGGCATAAAAGTATATTTTTTTTGCGCTCTTTCTTTGTGTTCTTTCTGCCTCATTCTGCCAGTTATGAAGATAAAATAACTTACTGCATATGCTCATTATCCTGCTGAGGAGTTCCGCAGATGCGGTGAGAGGATATGGAACCTTGAGCGGCTGTTTAATATCGGGGCAGGATTTTCACGAAAGGATGATACACTGCCTGAAAGATTCTTTGAGAGCGGCGGGCTCGATAGAGCGGAGTTTGAGAAGGCGCTGGATGAGTATTATGGTCTCAGGGGATGGGATGAGAATGGGGTGCCGACGAGGGAGAAGCTGAGGGAGCTGGAACTTTTATAATGATGAGTTGAGAAGATTTTTATATTTCCTTATCTTAATGTCTATATATGAGCTTTGAACTGGAAATCGTGGATGTGGATGATACTGGAAAAATAATGCTGCCTCACAGGATATGCGAAAAGATTGGGATACATCCACATGATAAATTGGTACTGGATATGAAGGATAACAAGCTCATCCTGACCAAACATGAAGGGAGCGTTTTTGACCTTCAGAAAAAAAAAGTCGTTTCTGGCACTCTTAAGAAATCCCTGCTATTTGAACGTGATATTGACAGGGCAGGCAAGAAGGATATGCCGGTGTCATAATGAAGTACGCTGCTGGCATAAAAGGCAGTTGAATCTATGGCGAACTCATGAATTTGTAACCACCACAGATATTGAGGTCTGTCCGATTGTTATTAGGGTCGGAGCCACCGAAGAAGCGGAGAGTCATGAGCAAAAGGCAATCCAAACTGTGTCCCATCCATATCATCATCAACCAACATCTTTATTGCATTAGATATTGGGGAACTATCTAAATATGAGAAATTTTGAGGTGGTCTAAAATCAGAACAAATTTCGAACGGATTTATGGGGGCTCTGAACTGGAGAATACTATCAATTTCTAAAGCATAAATGACTTTTTTATCATTACAGTAAGTAAAGTATTCTTTTCTCTCAATCCCACCTGAACTCTTACATCTCTCCCAAATATCTTTTGGTGAGCCAGTTAGTATCCTTTTAACAGTAAACCAACCTACGATATTTTTTGAGGGGGCAGATTCATAAATAAGAACCATATCGATTCTTGAGACTGGTCTTTGCTTGCGAAATTCGTATTTTTTCTCTCCTGAGAATATTTTTTTTGTATATTCAGGTTTAATCGATAATAATATATTCATTGCTATCAGTCTCTTTGATAATTTTATAGAAAGATTCATCAGAAATTCTCTCAAAACCACGAGGAGCGGACTCTATATCATGAATAACACCTAGCTCGATAAGACGTTTTAGGTTAATTCGTTTTGGAAATGAATAGGAATAAAGGAAATTTACCAAAAAAGGTTTATTACTCGAATACCTCCATTGTTGTCTAAGTTCTTCGTCTGAGAACACACTCCTCTTTCGACATAAATTAATAAATTGGTCTTCGTCCTTTATTGAGATAAACGCTTTTTCGACGATACCAAGGGTCGTAACAACAGATTGGTAATATCCTCCAGTTCTATAAAATACAATAATATCGCCAGTCCTTAAATCACGGTTGAAAGACCTTGAAACATAAACCTTGGATATTGCATTTCTAAACGGTTCAAGTTCAACAAAATTAAGAGGCGATTCTGTTTGTAGTATAGAATCAGGAAATAGATTGGTATGATACTTTGGATATATTGGTACAAGAAATTTACGAGCAGTTTTAGACATAAATGGATATGTGGTTTTGGGGGATGTCATGTTGGCTTTTCTAGTGAAATCCCGGACATATACCTTTTCTCTCCCGGAAGAAGATTCTTTTATTCCATAATCTTGGAACCCGTAATCCATCAAGAGATTGATCAATCGAATGGTATCTTCTCGCTTTGGAAAGATTGTAACATATATATCATCCACAGAGAAGTGTAAGGCATGATCAAAAACAATCTTCAAGAGCCTCTCGCCAAGTTTAAAACCGTTTAATTGGACTTTGAATGTGCCTATCTTTAGTCGCTTTTTACGTGTGAATGTTGGTGTGATATCTGGATAGGGTTCATCCTTCTTTTCAATCTTTAAATAAAGGAATGCAACAATATTCCCATCAGAGGTTGAGATATATGCGGTCTCATCAGATTTACTGTTAAACCATTTTTCAAATCCTTCATAATCTCCTCTTAAGCTGTCAAAGAATTCATCCTTCAAATTAATATTTCCAAAATATTCTTTTTTTATGGAAGGTACTTTGTAATCCAATAATTCAGGATTCTCTGCAATAACCTTTTCTAAGAATTCATCAATTGTGAATACCTTATCATTAATTCCCAATTCAACAGCTTTTGTATGGATTTTTCTATCTTCTGTTATCAGTATATCTACTCGTTCGGAAAACACTTCATTTATGAGTAGTGTATCGTTTCTATCATTATCCGATGTATCATATTTCTTTGAGATGGTCTGTACTTCGGGCTTGAGCAGAGCTACGGTTGGAAGATTGTGATAACTTTCCATTTTTATAAAAAATGCCTCTCGAGCCTTAATATTCTGATTTTTTGATATTTCATTTATTATGACTTGATGTATACACTTCTTATATCCCAATTTATCTATCCACCAGAATAATCTCCCAATTTCTTTATTAGGTGGATCTTTTGTTTCACGAAGTATTATGATGTTGGTATCCAAGAGTACTTTCATTTCTACCACCTTTTGCTCATAATTGTGTATAACTCCTTCATATACATCCGTGCATTATATCCTGCCATTTGGGTATGTCTGGCATTTATGTGTATATAACTACCCTTTGGCTGAGTTTCATTCATCTTCTGTTCCTTCTATATCAATATTGCCCGCATTAATTTTACAGCACCGTACTCTTCCTCAGCCAGTCGATATCGCTCTGGTAAAGCTCCCTCAAATCCTTCAATCCCAGCCTCAGCATCGCCACCCTGCTCACCCCGAGCCCCCACGCAAGCACAGGATACTTGATTCCCAGCGGCAGCGTTACCTCTTTCCGAAACACTCCTGCGCCTCCAAGCTCAACCCACTTGCCCCTGCTCTCGATATACACCTCTGGCTCCACACTCGGCTCGGTATATGGGAAATACCCTGGCCTGAAGCGTACTTCATCAAAACCCATCCTGTGATAGAACTCGGTGAGGCACCCGAGCAGGTTCTTGAAGCTCACGCCTTTATCCATCACCACGCCTTCAAGCTGCTCGAACTCAGGCGTGTGCGTGGGGTCGATTGCCTCGCGCCGGTATGCGCGGTCGATGCAGAAGGCTTTAACAGGCGGGTCCGGATGGTCTGTGAGATATTTTATTGTGACCGCTGTGGTATGAGTCCTCAGCACCTGCTTACGCGCGACATCCTCGCTCCACTTACCGCCCCAGCCCCTTGATATTCCGCCTCCCTTTTCATGCATTTCTTTTACAGGCGCGATGTATTCTTCCGGCAGGTCGCATTCGGTAGCGAGGTGGAAAGTGTCCTGCATCTCACGCGCGGGGTGGTCCTGCGGCTGGAAAAGCGCATCGAAATTCCAGAATGAGCTTTGTACTATGTCGCCTTTTATTTCCGTGAAACCCATCTCAAGGAAAATCGAGCGCATCTCGTTGATGAGGCGCTGGTATGGATGGAGTTTCGCGCCGTAAACGGGTTTTACAGACGTATGGATGTTGTACGGACGGATTCTCGCGTTCTTCCATGAGCCGGTTGTAATAATGGTCGGAGTAAGCTGGGCTATTTCCTCTTCTATGCTCAATCCTGCGGCAGCGAGAGATTTTCCTTCTGCCGTTATTATTATGAGCCGTGTCTTCTTCTCGGTTTTTTCAACAAGGTTGCGCTTGATGAGATCTCTGACAGCGTCCCCGAGTTCTGAAAGTGGACCTTTTTTAAGTTTTGTGAGTATGTTCTCGTCTTCACCCACTTCCGCTTTCCCCGAAGGGATTATATTTTCGCCTTCAATCCTTGCCCAGTTTTTCTTCCGGAGCCAGCCAAGGGCAATGCCCACCATCTGCGGCGGGAATTTCTTTTTCAATTCCGAAAGCGAGAGAGGCGCTTTGATAGAATTGATTATCTGGCGCTCTGGCAGCGAAATCTGCGCGTACGTTTCCCCTTCCTTTGTAAGCGTGTATATTGTTGTGACTTTTTCTGTTACCTCGCAGAGTCCTTTTTCAGCGAGTAAAAACGCGGCCTGCATGGCGGCTTCGATGCTGAGTCCTGATGCCAGGGTGAGTTCTTCGGGAGTGAATTTATCTTTCTTTGAGAGTGCAAGCAAGACCTTTTTTTCGTTGTTGGTGAGTGAGTATTCTTCCATGGGCGCCATAAAACAGGCATTAGAATGGACAGCGGGATATTTAATGATTTGTGACCGGAGCAACCAAAAAAACCTATATACCCCAAACAACATCTTACCCCTTCGCAGGGCTCGTGGTCTAGTCGGCTATGATACCGCCTTTACATGGCGGGGATCCGGAGTTCGAATCTCCGCGGGCCCATCTTTTTATATATTTTATATATGCCTGTATAACGTGTCGCGCTGCTTTGGCACCCGTTTTATTTCCCTTATCAGGCGCTCAAACTCCGCTGGCGCCATGTACTCGCCGCTTGTGGCTCCTGCACTCTTTGAGATTTTCTCTTCCATCAAAGTCCCGCCAAGGTCATTCGCGCCGCAATCAAGGGCAGACTGCGCAAGCTTTCTGCCAAGCTTCACCCAGCTTACCTGGATATTCCTGATATTCGGGTACAGCAGCACTCTTGCAAGCGCATGCAATTTCAAATCCTCAACCCCGTGGGAAACTTGCTTTCCTGTCCCCAGCATATTGTTTAGCGGCATAAAAGGAAGCGGTACGAATTCCGTAAAACCGCCTGTCTTTTTCTGAAGCTCGCGGATAGTCAGGATATGCTCAATCCTCTCCCGCAAAGTCTCGATATGCCCGTACATGATTGTGGCTGTCGTGGGAATTCCAGTCCTGTGCGCTGTCCTGACGACATTTATCCATTCATGTGTGGTGAGTTTATCAGGACAAATCTCTTCTCTCACCCGGTCGGTGAGTATCTCGGCAGCCGTTCCTGGCATTGAGCCAAGACCTGATTTTTTAAGGCATGACAATGTTTCTTTAATACTCATATTGCTGTTCCCTGCCGCATGGAATACTTCCATGGGGGAAAATGCGTGAATGTGCAATTGCGGGAATTCATTTTTTATACTTTCCAGGATTTCACAGTAATTGGAAATATCCCAGTCCGGAAGAAGCCCGCCCTGGATACATACCTCGGTGGCATTAATATCAACCGCAGCTTTTGTTTTTTCAAGAATTTCCCGGATGGACATGATAAACCCGTCCTGTTTCTTGAAAGCGCAGAATTTGCATGTCCCGATACACATATTTGTGAAATTAATATTCCTGTTAATTACATAGGTTACTTCATCTCCGACTGCTTTTTTGCGAAGTTTGTCCGCAAGGGAAAAGAGAAATGAAGGTTCATCGTAAAGCGCCAGCGCATCTTCAGTCGTGAATTTACCTGCCTCAGCCCGGCTCAGGTAATCGTCCTGGATGCTTCGCAATTCCTGGATGCCCTGTAATTTATGTATAGTAACCACCAGAATTTTGCAGTCCTTACACTATACTTATTTATATGCTTTCCGAAATCCTTCTGTGTCGCAAAGCCTGCGGATAAGCGGTGCAATCTCGTCGCTGTACCATCTTTTCTTCACAAACTGCGGATAAATCGGCAGCCGTTCCCGGAGGGGAACATCCACTTCGGCCTGGATTTGCAGAACATCTGGCCACGGCGATTCGGGATTAATATGGTCTATCGTTACAGGCGAGATGCCGCCAAGGTCCGAAGCGCCGCACCTGACCAGTTCTCCGGGCCGGATAAGGTTTGGTGACACCTGTATAGCTACATCTTCAGGAAGTATTTTTCTTGCAATGGAGACCGTTTTTAGCATTTCTTTCATCCCCGGCGACTGAAAGGAAGCCATTTTCGTCCCCGGTTTGGGGATAAAATTCTGGATTATTACTTCCTGTATATGTCCGGATTTTTCGTGGATATCCCTGATAATTTTAAGGGAACGAAGCCTGTCGTCCCATGTTTCACCAATACCAACGAGAATCCCGGTAGTGAATGGGATTTTGAGTTCTCCTGCGTATTCGATGGTTTTTATGCGCGCCTCCGGAATCTTGCCGGAACAGCCAACATGTGCTTTAACCGTACCCGCAGTTTCAAGCATGAGCCCCAAGCTGGCATTAAATGGTTTTAATTTTTCAAGCTCTCTTTTTTCAAGTATTCCGGGGTTTGAGTGTGGCAAAAGACCGGTACGGAGCGAAAGCTTGCACAGGTCAACAAGATAATCGATGATATTATCATATCCCAGTCTGGAAAGCCACGCACTGAAGCCTTCGACTTCTTCCGGGCGCTCGCCGAATGTGAAAAGAGCTTCAGAGCAGCCTGCCCGCGCGCCTCCTGAAAGTATGGCTGAAACTTCATCAGGCGAGAGCAGTTTTGCCTCGGGGTGCCCTATCTCGCGCCTAAAGCCGCAATACCCGCATTTATTCCTGCAAACATTGGTGAGCGGGATGAAGACATTGCGCGAGAACGTAACAAAGGGCTGAGGCATAGACCATAATTGAAATGAATCCTACATAATCATGCCGAATCAACAAAACCGCAGATGTACACAGATAAACGCAGATGCAAAATCTAACGATGCGTTAGTTTAAAGTAACCCAAGGGATATTTAACCTGTCCCCATGCGGGGGTAACCAAGCGGCCAAAGGTGCAGGACTTAAGATCCTGTTGCGCAGGCATTCGTGGGTTCAAATCCCATCCCCCGCACTAATACAATCAAGCTAACAATTAGAGGGCAGTCAATCAGTGGGATAATATAGATATTCTTTTATGCTTCGCCATATTTCTTTTTCTTCAGATTTGGGATCGATGTTCATCGTTTTTAAGTTAAATTTGTCTAGAAGCTCTTTTCTATGTAAATCAAACATAGATCTTACGCTATGCCCGTAGAGAACTGCGGAATCTAATAATATATTATAACACAAAATTGACAAAAACAAAAAAATCAAAGCTATAACAGAAAATATTATAGCAAGAATTTTCCCCATCGAAAAAATTGAAAGTATTTCAAAAATAAAATAACTAAGGCCAAATATTAAACTTAGATAAGTGTACATATTTACAAAAGCATATCTTTCATCTAAATCGATGCTTTCTTGTTCAGAAATATATGATTTTAGTCTATGCCAGAAAAAAACACCATCCATACCATATTTCCAATTCGGGTAAACTTCAATCGATCTAAAGATATTGCCAAGAGTAGTTGGCATTAAAGAGGAAGTTACCTCTTCTTCATCAAGATTGGCGTGATATATATAATAAAGATAAATAGAATAATAATTATATATATCGTCATAGAGTCTATCTTTTTGAATATTCGACTTTAGACCTGTAGATGTTACTAGATTATTGCGTTCTTCGATTAATTTTATACTTTCTTTGTATTGATAGATTTGCATTTTGCTGAATACACTTTTAGGCAAAAAGTCTTTGAGACTGTAACCTTCTAGAAATTGAATCAAGGGTCTTTCTATCGAATTAATTAAGATTCCAATTAATATGCTTATTGAAATTATCGCGACAGATAATGAAAATTTATCTGAATTAATTATTTTGAATAATAATAAGTAATTATTAAAATAAAGATATATGCTGAGCGGCGCGATTATTACAGAAATAGTGAATGATAGTCCTGGAATTATTACTCTTAAGAAACTGGGCGAGTAATTAAAATCTGAAGGTAAATCTATGTTCATTATTTTTCACTTGGATCAGACTTCATTGTGTTTTTCTACTCTATCCCCAGCCACTTAAGGTTTCTTAGATGGTTTGGGTTTTTTAATTTGTCCAAGAGAGGTAGTTTCGACAACTCCGGGTAGATCAGATTTTGAAGGTTTATAGTATCCGACCTTACTCGGCATCCATTTTGGCTTGTTCTTAGGTGAAGAAATTTGATCTTGTTTTTTTACCTCGACTTGTTCTTTTTTTATTGCTTTGATCTCTTTTGTATTTTTTGCCATATTTCACCATCATAGCTGTCTATTAATTAATATTGGGGCTGCTAGTTCTAGTTTTACCTTAACATACAGTTACTTAGATTGATTAGGTTTTTTAATTTTACCTAGAGAGGCAGTTTCGACTACTCCCGGCAGGTCTGATTTTTTTAGTTCTTTCGCAATGTGGGGGGAAGAACAACCACCGTCTAATTTTTCTTTTTTTGCCTTAAATTCATTTGTATTATTATCTTTCATATTTTCACCAAGTTATTATAATGGTTTCTGATATACTTAACTATTTTTAATATCCCCGTAAATACTATATCAAGAGACTACAGTTACAGTTCAGATTGTATCTCCAGCAATAATAGAATAGATTAGATTCAATAAATCTCGTGTTTAACCAAGGAAATATTCTATTATCTTTTCCTGTTGTTTCGCCAGATGCCGGATGACTTTGACAAATACTTAATAAGCCAACCTTAGCTTACTAAATGTTGATCTCCATAAAAACTGCACAATGGTCGGATGCCTCCGTGCCCTTTTTACCAACTCCCGGGAACCTGGGCCCATTATATGCCTTGGCATAATTTGCAAGACCCTGCCGCTCGATTTTTGGGAGAGTCTTTGGGTTTTTCTTCGACAACGCCTTGGATAGAAGAATATAGTCAAACTGGTTTATCTCATGTTTATCCTCCCAGTAATGAGTCCACTGCTCATTCTTTGGCAGGCGCGCTACAACATTCTCCACCATTGAACCATCAAGAATCGGCTTAAGGCATTCGGCATCAGGCGTGTCATTAAAATCGCCAAGCACGGCAAAATTTGCATTTTTTACCTTGCTGCCAAAGCGTTCATGTATAATCTCAGCAATTCGGGTTGCTTGACGCTTGCGTCTCTCTGCCGTTTCCGCTTCCCCACCCAGTCTTGACTTGAGGTGATTGACAAACAATGTCAAACTCTTATTTCCTTTTTTATCAAGGAGGATATCTGCTTCGAGGCAATCGCGGGAGAATATCTTCACACCCCCCTTATTCTTATCAAACTGGTGTGTCCGCACTCCGCCTATTTCAAGTTTACTGAGAATCCCGACATCGATCTGCCGGGGATCGTTGCCATCAATAAGCATAGCATATGGATACTTTCCTTTCAGGTAGTTGCTCTTGCTGTTGAACTGTTTTAAAGTCGCAAGGTTCTCCACTTCCTGCAGGCATATCACATCAGGGTCATTCTCAAGGATTACACGTGCAGTGTTTTTTCTCTGCCCCTCGTCAAATATCTGGAGTGCCGTCTTTTCTATACGCCATCCTTCTTCGATATATTTACTTTGATCAACCTCTTTCCCCAGAAACTTATAGCGAAGGAACAAGTTCTCCACGTTAAAAGTACCAATTTTTAACCCCATGATATCACTCCAAACTAAAATAGTACGTAGTAATTGAAATATCTTTGTATTATCTTCAATAGCTATGTTTTTATTGAAAACATATTTTTCAATATAGTACTGATTCAATCATAATGAAGGTATAAATAACAAATAAGTCATAAGTGACCCCAATAAATCAGGAAAATTAATGTTGGTATATCCGGTTAAACTATTATATTAAAAATCAAGGATAAGATACAATGGAACCTTACTTTCACCTCAAAGGCAGCTTCAAAACAAGCGCCGACGCATCCGCAGCACGCGCTGACATAGAAAAGTTCATCGAAGAAGCAAAAACCACAATCCTGCAAAAAGGCGTACCCGCAGGAAGAGGCGCTAAAATCATCGGATGGGACATCAGGGATAACAGTATCTTTTTTGACATCGAATCTGACCGCTACCTGCGCGCCCACGATGCGTTCATCCGCCTCCGCAAACCGCTTGCAGGAGTGCTTGGCAAAGGATACAAAATCGGAATAAGAGGCGCTGAAATAGATGAATATGTCATAAAATTGCCTTCAGAGCAGGCGCTGCGCCAGCACAAAATACCTCATGTAAAGGCAATTGACTTCGATGACGGCACGATTACGCTCTCACTCGAAGTCGGCGAGGCAGAGCTTGAGAACAAGGTCCCGGACAGGATTATTTCGCTCATCGAGGACAAAATCGCAGCGCAGGGTTTTGGCGGCAAAGCCGAACATTGGAGCCTTCTCTGGGAAAGCCCAAAGAAAGAGATGAAATTCACAGCCGACCCGACCGTGGAAGCAGAGAAGCGCGGCTGGATAAAGCGCGGTGCAAGCCGGGGGCAGTGGATACACGGTCCCCAGATGACCCGCATTTTCAGGGCGTTTGAAGAGATAGTGCTGGAAGAGGTAATCAAGCCTCTCGGATACGTAGAAATGATATTCCCCAAACTCGATACCTGGGATGTGCTCAAGCACTCGGGACATGCGAAGGGCGTGTATCCTGAGATATACTACATATGCCCCCCGAAGACACGGGACCCGTTGTTCTGGGAAGAAGTAATTGATAATTATAAAGTCACGCTCGAAGTACCTCTTGACCTGATTTCGGAGAAAATCGATAAACCTATCGGCGCCATGTGTTATGCCCAGTGCCCTTCGTTCTGGCCTTTCATGCAGGGAAAAACAATCGCGGACGACTCGTTCCCGATAACAGTGTTTGACCGTTCCGGCACCTCGCACAGGTACGAGAGCGGCGGCATACACGGCATGGAAAGGGTTGATGAATTCCACAGGATTGAGCTTGTTTTCATTGGCACGCCTGAGCAGATACTTGACCACTCAAAGAAGATGCAGGAGCGCTACAAGCATGTATTCAACGACATACTCGACCTTGAGTGGAGGATGGCATGGGTCACACCGTGGTTCATGGCGCAGGAAGGTCTTACCGGGCTTGCAGGGCAGAAAGAAGTGGGCACCATCGATTTTGAGGCGCCGCTGCCTTACCGCGGGAAAGACGGCGAATGGCTTGAGTTCCAGAACCTGAGTGTTAATGGTGATAAGTATCCCAAGGGTTTCAATGTGAAGTCGCAGTCCGGGAAGGAGGTCTGGAGCGGCTGCTCGGGTATCGGGCTTGAAAGATGGGCGAGTACATTCCTTGCTCAGAAAGGATGTGAACCAAAGGACTGGCCTGATAAGTTTACTGAGAAAGTAGGGGAAATGCCGAAAGGGATAAGGTTCATGTGAGGGGATGCAAGAATAAAGCTGGAGATGGCAATTAATTTGTTTGAATTTTATGCAGGGACAACAGTCACTAATCCATTAAATTCAGCGTCAAATGTAAATATAGTTTCAATGCCGAGCTTTTTCATTAAGGCAATATTTGTGCAATCAGTGAAACTTAAATGCTTATCTTCATACTGCAGGTAAAGCTCCCATGCCTTATCAAAATCTACTGGCTCTATAAATCGCATGTTAATCGGTTTTGCTTTTGCAAATTTTCCTATGTCGTAGGCGAATTTCTTGCTGCCTGTTCTGATATAAGCAAGGGTAACCGCCTCACCGAAGATGTAATCGCTGACAAATAGCTTACCGTATTCGCCCCGAAGCGCAGGGGTCATTATATCCAAGGCTTTATTGTGGTTTCTGTCTTTAACGTTTCTTGCGGCGACGAGCGCAGCGGTATCGAGTAGAAGGCTCATGGATTTCACCATATAAGTATTTATCAATGTTCTCCGAAGAATCTTCAACTCCCCAGTTAACAGGTTTTTGGAGCATGGCAAGGGCTTCGTTTTCTTCTTTCTGGAGGAGTTTTTTGATTTGAGTCAGGTCAGTGTATTCTATAAGAGTATCCAGAATCTTTTGTTCTGTGACTTTCATACCCGTAGCACGCAGTTTTTGGTGGAGCGTGTCGAGGAGGAGCTTTGCATCTGAGCTTATTTTGATGCTGGCGGTAGTCATATTTATTCTACATTCTACATTCTACTTATTAAACTTTACGAACCTTCCACACACCTTTGTTATTCCACCATCGCCCTCGCATCTACCGCAATCGCCCCGCTCTCATTCACAATCAGTGGGTTTATATCAAGCTCGATGATATTCTCCTTTTCAGCCAAATCCGAAACAGAGACAAGGACCCTCGCAATAGCATCAATATCCGCAGGCATTCTTCCCCGGATTCCCTTGAGTATGGGGTAGCCTTTAATCTCCGATATCATCGAAAGCGCATCGCTCTTATCGATTGGAATGACCCTGAATGTAACATCCTTGTAAACCTCAACAAAAATCCCACCAAGCCCGAACATCAGCGCATGACCGAACTGGGCATCTTTTTTAAGGCCAACAATAATCTCATGGCCGGGCGGCGCCATCTGCTGCACAAGGATGCCTTCAATATTCGCATTCGGCGCACCTTTCTTGATCTTCGACATGATTTCGTTATAAGTTGTTGGTACGTACTCCCGTTTCACATTCAGAACCACGCCGCCCACATCACTCTTGTGCGGAATGTCAGGCGAAGATATTTTCATGGCGACTGGCATTCCAAGCTCCATCGCAATATCATAAGCCTCATCGGCGCTTCCTGCAAGACGTTCCTCAGTCACTGGAATCCCGTATTTTGCAAGAAGCTTTTTTGCCTCATGCTCGGTAAGAATTTTTGTCATTTGCTCTCCCATGCTCTGGTTTTAACAGTTTCAAGGAATTTCCTGTGCCTTACAAGCGCAGCCAGCGCTTTCACAGCCCGTTCCGGCACTGAGTAGTTTGGCAGGCAGCCGCTCTTCAGGATATCAACACCTTCCTCGGTTCCTTTCCCTCCCATCCAGCACGCGATTACCGGTTTCGGGCATTTTCGTTTTATCTCGACCACAGCCTCGGCAGGCGGTATCGCGTTTGACATCAGGGTATGCACATAGATTACGATTAACGCATCCACATTTTGGTCTTTGAGAAGCGCTTTGATTACCTCGCTGTAAATAGTGAAAGAAACAGTGCCTGCGGTATCGACAGGATTTGAAGCGGATGCAAATCCTGGAATGACTTTTTTTATCTGCTCCTTAGTTTCTTCAGCCAGGTCAACTATATTGATACCGTGTCGCTCGCATTCATCTGTCGCTACGATAGAGGCCCCGCCGCCGTTTGAAAGTATCGCGACATTATTCCCTTTCGGGAGTGGCTGGCATGAGAACGCAAGCGCCGCATCGAATACCTCATCGATCGTATCGACCCGCAGAATTCCCGCCTGCTTGAAAGCCGCTGAATAAACCTCATCAGAGCCTGCGATGGAACCCGTATGCGAGAAAACCGCTTTTGCTCCTCTTTTTGACCTTCCCGTCTTAATAGCGATAATAGGTTTCCTGGTGCGCCGGGCAGCTCCCATGAACGTCCTCCCGCGCTTAATTCCTTCCGCATACATGGCTATGACGCCAGTCATTGGGTCTTTATCAAGGTATTCTATCAGGTCAACATCATCGGTATCCGCCTTGTTCCCTGTACTTATCACTTTGCAGAGGCCAAGCCCCATATCTATCGTCCAGTCGGCTATCGCAAGACCCAGCGTTCCGCTTTGCGTAATGAAAGAAATCGGGCCCGGGCTGGGAAGCCTTCCTATAACGCTGGCATTGAGATGTGCAGGTTCGTTGACTATCCCGAGCGTATTCGGTCCTATCATACGCATTCCGTACTTTCTTACAATGGATTCGAGCTTTTGCTCAAGTTCTAAACCTTCACTTCCAGTCTCGCTGAATCCTGCACTTACCACAATAAGCCCTTTAACGCCTTTTTTCCCGCACTCTTCTGCAACATCGAGGACAAACTGCGCCGGTACTGCAATCACTGCCATCGTGACCTCATAAGGAATATCAAGGACAGAAGGATATGAAGCCACCCCCTGCACCTCTTTCTCTTTTGGATTTACAGGGAATACGGGTCCTTTAAAACCGCTCAATATATTCTTG
>JAPZAO010000095.1 GCA_027460615.1 Candidatus Methanoperedens sp. | reverse complement strand
AGAAACACTTTTACCTCGTGCTCCATAAGTAAAGAAGTAGTGCCGAATCTAAAGGCATTCCACACTGTTTCCGGCTCGTTTGTGTTTATTATTATTCCAAACTTCATAACATCCTCTTTGCTAACTTTTCATTCTCCTTTAATTGTTCCAGAAGAACTTCCCTCATCAAATCGCATGCCTGCAAGATTTTCGGGTTTGCGATTTTATAGTAGATGTTTGCTCCATTTCTTCTTGTGGTAACAACGTTATTCTGCCTCAAGACTGTGAGATGCTGCGAGACGTTTGCCTGCGGCACATCAGCCAGTTCGGTAAGCTCGTTTACAGTTTTCTCTCCATCTCTGAGAAGGCTTATTATTTCCAGTCTTTTGGGATTTGTAAAGACCTTACAGATCTCTGCATGCATTTCAAAGATTTTCTTGTCCATTTTATATACGCCAGTCCATATTTACTCCTTCAGTTCCTTTTCCATCTCAAGGTATTGCTCTCTTGTGATTTCACCCCTTGCATATCGCTTTTTCAGGATTGTAAGCGCTGATTCAGGCGTTTCTTCTGATTTCTTAGTGCCAGCATTTATCAGTGAAATAACCAGCCAGATTATTGCACCCCAGAATAATACCATTATGATGACTCCAAAGCCCATAATGGCTCCGAAACCCATGCCGAAACCCATCATTCCGCCTCCGAAAAACAACAGGATTACTGCCACAAGTAGCGCGATGAGTATCCACAACGTTGAATCTTTATTGCTCATTCTTTATACCTCTTCACTTTATATTATTTCTTCACACTTGCGATTACAACGACTCCACCTTTACTGCATAAAACCTGCAATCAGCTTTAGCACAATGCTTATTCCTGGAGCTATGCTCGCATTTGAGTTTTGATACCGGAATATGCTCAAGTTCTACGCCAAGCACTTCCTTGAAATATTGGTTTGCCGATTCTATTGCAACAAAGGTGCTCCGTTTACAGCATCTGGCTCCCCTGTTACTTGCTATTGCTGCAAGTGCCCTTGAAGTCATCATATTTGCAGTTCGCCTTTCATGATCTGTCAATGGTGTGGCTTTCAATATGGTGCTCATGGCAATGCCTGTGGCAATAGCAGCCGCATCAGCGCCATACAAACCGCAGTAGCCGCCCGGCACAGTAGCGCCACGCCGTATGGCTTCTATAACTTCTTCATCCGTCACTTTGCCTGTGGTATTTTTGTAGGCAGTAACCAGTACTGCTGCGATCATGGCATGATGCTCAGGCCCGTGCATGGGCATGGTAGGATGCTTCATAATGATCTTTGCCATTTCCATGGGGTTTTTGGAGCTTGAAGAAAGACAGGTCTGGGTGATTATCTTTATCGAATCACTGGCGTGGCATTCATTGCATACATAATGACCAGCAGGGCAGTGAATATTAGCGGATTCTGCCTTCCCGCAATAGGTGCACGTTACAGGAATGGCGGCAGTCAAATATGCGAGTTCCTCGCCGCATATCATGCAGTTTTCAGTTTTTTTATTGTATTCTTCCATAATTCCTCAGATTTTCTTATTCATATATTCTAATTCATAGGCATCTTGATATAGGATTCATTAAGATGCCTCCTTCTATTTCGGGTTTTAATCACCATATTCCAATATATGAATATTGATATATATGAATTTATCCCCTACCAATGACAATATCAGTCTGTTTGCTTTTTCCCTTTTTAATATTTATTCATATTCTTTCAGATAACAGGCTTTTCCCCGGCACCTCGGAAACCCTTCTCCCGCTATCCTTGAGCTCAAAAAAGGAAACTGTTTTTGCCCCCGTCTTCCTGCGCGTGTACATAAGCTGCCCGCCGTTTTCAAGGAATGAATTGTACACCTCCTCAAACTGCGCCCTCTCCTCATCGGTGAGTTCGATAGACGATGTTTTTCCGGAAAGGTGGTTTATCGCTATCAAGAGGTTTATCTCCCTCACCCTTTTGAGCTTTGCTGTATCCTCATCGCTCCCGATATACACGCTTCGTTTTAGTTCAGGCGACCATCCTACGAGTTTTCGTTTGAACTCGATAAAGGTTATAGGCACATATTCCCCTTCCCCGGGTTTTGAAAATTGCTTGATTAAATGATATTCGTCCATTAGCTGAATCCTGAAAGTGTATCACAAATCATATTCAAGGTTCTTGTATTGGTTTTAAACGATTTAATAATTCCGAAACGCTTGTGCAAAGAACAATAGACCTCTCTATCATAAGATTCACCGTGCCTTCAATTCCCAGCGTCCTGAAATCCGTTTTCAGCCCCAGCACCGGTTTACCTTTTGAATATGCATAACCGATTTCCCATGCCGTACCTGAATCAACGTCCGCCCCGTCAATCACTGCAACTATTATATCCGACCTATCTAATGCAGCAAGGTTCTTATTGAAAATTATTTCCTGGCGCTTTTTTTCAACATGGATATTGTTGGAGTCCTCCTGCGGCAGGAAAACCAGAAAGCCCTCGTCTATAATCAAATCCTTCAGTTTGCGGTTGAAATCGCACTCGGCTTCAGAAAAAAGGGGCGCTGCAAGATAAACTGTTTTCATATAAGCTGTAATAGCATCAATCGGCAAATAAGTTTTCTTAAAGCGACATGAAAGTATTAATGTTAGCCTGACATTACTGGAAGAAGGATGCGTAAAATTTATAAAAAGCTCATCTCTCTGATTATTTTCCTGGTTCTTACATTCGGCATAATGATACCCCTGTATGTCCATTATACAGCCAGGCAATTCACAGGCGCATATGACACATTATTGCTTTCAAAGTATTCACCATATGATACAATACTCATAGAAGTTCATTATCAGGAGGGGGCTGAGCCTTATGCTGCATCTCTTGAGACCCTGAAGGAAAAGGTGGCAAATTATACCGGAAAGAATGTTATTGTGGTAAAGTATCCTGATATAAAAGATTTTGAGGTTTCAGCTGTTGGAGATGACGGGGTGAGAGCATTCGGGGATAGGATTCTTCAAAACCACACTCAATATCATAGCGATTGGCTCTCAGGTCGTATGGTTATTTATTTAATATTTACAAATTCGAACTGGGAAGGAAATACGAACTATAGCGCCGCAGGGATAACATACAATGCCGATTCAATCATTATTTTTAAAGATGTCGTCCGGTCACAGGAAGTAGAGACGCCGGTGCTTCTTCATGAAATGGGGCATCTATGGGGGCTTGAACATTCCAACAATACGGATGATATCATGAATGTGCATATCGATGAGTACGTGCTAACTCATGTTTTCAATAAATTGCCCGATGATTTTTCAGAAAATGATAGAAAAATACTTCTTGAAAAACATGATTCCTGGTTGATTTTCCCGATGAAGCCTTACGAAGCCTTATATTCGGCAGCCTTAAATCGCCAAAGTACAATGGGGTAGGCGTGAGCCCAAGAGATATGATTTTAGTCAGGTACGACGAGCTTGCCCTGAAAAGCAAAAGGGTCAGGACAAGGTATGAGCAGATTCTTGTCAAAAACATAAAAGCAATGCTCAATGCAGACGGGTGCTCATATTCCAAAATAAGCAGGGAAATGGGAAGGATTTTCATACATTCCGAAGACCCGGAGGCAGTAAAAAGCGCGGCAAAAGTCTTTGGCGTTGTTTCTGCAAGCGCGGTTTTTACATGCGAACCCGACCTTGAATCAGCCGCACGTCTCTCTGCTGAAGTTGCAGGCGGGATAATCAAAGAAGGCCAGTCATTTGCCATAAGGTCGCGAAGGGCGGGGAACCATGAATTCACTTCACGTGATGTAGCCGTGGCATGCGGTGATGCGGTGTTTGACAGTATAAATAAGAACGTCAGGGTCGATCTTGATAATCCCGATGTTGAGATATTCGTGGAAGTGAGGCAGGATAAGGCTTATGTTTTTACAGAATCGGTCAAAGGGGTTGGAGGGCTGCCCATGGGAACCCAGGGCAAAATGGTGGCGCTTATTTCAGGCGGCATTGACTCGCCCGTTGCTGCCTGGTTAATGATGAAACGGGGCTGCGAGATAGTGCCCCTGTATATGAATAACGAGCCCTTCTCGGATGAGACCACGCGTGAGAGGGCGATGCAGTGCATTGATGTTCTCCAGAAATGGTCACCGCAAAAAAAATTCACTGTTTACGAGGCGCCTCACGGGGATAACCTGCTTGCTTTCCTTGAGAATTGCGATAACAGGCTGAACTGCGTACTGTGCAGGAGGATGATGTACAGGATTGCAGGAGAAGTCCTGAAGCTTGAGGAAGCGCACGGGATTATCACGGGTTCCTCACTCGGTCAGGTCGCATCCCAGACTTCGCAGAATATGCTTGCCGAGATGTACGGAATGGAATACCCGATTTATCATCCTCTTATCGGTCTTGATAAACTTGAGATTACGGATATGGCAAGGAAAATCGGCACACTCGGACCTTCGACCAAACCGGCGACATGCTGCATGGCGGTCCCGGAATATCCTTCCACCGCTGCAAAACCGGAAGAAGTTATCAAAGCAGAGAAATTGATAGATGTCCCATCGCTTGTGGAATCGATGAAGAAAAATCTTAAGAAATTCTCACGATAGCTATCTTTTTAAGAACAAAAGCATTAATGCAAGCGCCAGATATATGATTTCAAATCCCGGAGTTTCTTTCGGCAATTTCCCTCGCGACTGTTTTATTTCATTCACCATTTCCGGAGGGTCCAGATATCCAATGTGCCGCGACACCTCTTTACCTTGCGGGTCAAGGATTATAAAAGTGGGATAATATGTTATGCCGTACTTGCTTTCGATATCAATTCTTTTCTGGGTGTCCACCTTTATGGCGATAAAATCCTTCATTTCTGAAACTACCCCGGGGTCAGGATATGTCCCTTCTTCCATCGCTATGCACGGCGGGCACCAGTCTGCAAAAAAGTCGAGGATAACCGGTTTTCCCGTAGAACCAGCCGCCAGCATGCCCTCCTCGTAAGTGTACCATCGGGTGGTTTCGACGGATGCGGGAAGAACAGCAGCCGAAAAGATCAATAATAATATAAAGCTCATCAGGCGCATTATAACTGGATTGGTGTCCGGATATAAAGTTTATTCGAAAAATATCATTTACATGCATTTCATGAGAAATGTTATTAAGCAATAATACCATTCACAGCATAGGTGATTTGATGAACAGGCTATTCCCCTTCTTATTAATAATCCTGATTGTCACAGCCCTATCAGGATGTACGGGCCCTAAAGCAACGACTTCGATCAATACAGATCAAGTACAAGTGCAAAGGTTTGAACATGCCGACCCGAATCTTGATGCGACAGTTACGGAATTAAAATTTGACAGGAATGACATCAGAGCGGGGGAAAAAGTCACGGCTGAGCTTATGGTGCTAAATTCCGGGACAGAAAATATTACCTCCGAAACAATTGAAATAAAAGCCAAAGTAAATACGCTTGATGATACCCTTGCAAACCTGTACTTAAAAACCATGAGCGATGAAAAGAAAACAGGGACTAAAACAATAGATTTTGATATCAGGGAGAATCCATATTACCTGATTAAACCAGGGGAAAAGAAAAAGCTCAGCGCAGTTTTCCCGACTGAGAAGGAAAGACAGGGCAGAAGTCTCGTTGGCACTTATGAAGTCACTATTACCCTGTCAGCAAATGGGCAGAAGATAGAAGCAAGGACACTCCCGATAACGCTGCTTTCAGGAGAAACCAGGGTATTCACACCTATACCCACGCCTTCTCCCACACCGACCCCGACACCAGCACCAACCCCGGCGCCAACAATCACCGTAAACGCTACACCGACTCCAACGCCCACACCCGAACCAGTGGTCGTAGCCACACCAACTGGCATATCTGTTTATTCAAGAGTAAAAAGCGATAGGTTTGTTTATCCGACACATGAAATAAACGCCGGGGATAAAATACTTTGGGATAATATGGAAGATACCACATACACGATAGCTGAGAAGGATAAAAAGATAGCCAATATAACACTCATGCCATCCAAGAGAGCAGAATACATCTTTAACACGACCGGCAATTACACCTTGGGGTTATATTACACCTATATGCGAACCGACCCAAGTATCCAGACAATTATTGTGAAAGTTAATGCAAGCAATGCAAGCCAGTGAGCCTGCATTAATTCACAATCTTTTTAAAGCAAGAAAACGATTCCATTACGGTGAGATTATGGCATATAACAAAATAATTATCGGTATCTGCTTAATAATTCTTAATATCGGATTCGCAAGCGCCGCCACACTTAATGTCGGGCAGGGGCAGGCTTACGCCACAATCCAGTCAGCAATAGATGCTGCAAAGACCGGGGATATAATTTCGGTGGCTGAAGGCACATATTACGAGAACCTTGTAGTAAAGACGAGCGGGATTTCAATTATAGGTATGAATAAGGAAAAAACAATCATTGACGGTAAAAAAACAGGCAGCACCGTCAAAATTGAAGCAGACAACGTCAAAGTCAGTGAATTTACAGTGCGGAACAGCGGAGGAAGCGGCCAGTCGGACGGGGGCATCAGTCTCTATTCTGCAAACAACAACATTATTGCAAATATGATCATTGTAAATAATATAATGGGAATTACGATATATTCCGGGAGCAGCAACAACATAGTCTCTGGCAATGATATAAAATCAAGCAAATATGGCATTTTTATTTTTTCATCCAGTGATAACAAGATATACAACAATAACATCCAAATCAATAAAATCGGGATATACTGTGATTCGGCACGCACCAACCACATTTATTCGAATAACCTGATTGACAACAATGACCAGGCGTATGATAACAGCGGCCTGAATTCATGGGATGACGGCAAATCAGGCAATTACTGGAATGTAAATAAAGGCATTCTGGGCGGGAAAAACGCCAAGGATAATTACCCGCTCGCGAGTGCAGTCTCGATAAAAGAGGAAGCAATCCCGGTAGCAACCGAACAAACGGCTAAAGAAACTGCATCAGGAGGAACCGGAAAACCATCGCCGGGTTTTGCTGGGTTTGCGGTTCTGGTTTCGTTAATAGTGATAGGGATTTTAAGCAAGAAAAAGTAGGTCGCATTTGTTTCCGGGATAATTTCTATTATCTCAGATTCCAAATCGATTCCAGATATTTTCTTTCTTCTATCAGTTCCCTTACTTTATCATTTCTTGAAAGGGATTCAGGATATACCTTGTCGTCAATCTCGATGGTCAGGTCGCCGTTATATCCTGAACCCTTAAGTTCTCTCAATACAGCATCCATATACTTCTTCACGCGATGCGAAGGATAGTGCGGTTTCCCGTCATGCGGGGCGCCCACATGCACGTTGATAATCCTGTCGCCAAGCCGGTCGATAAAGGAGAGGGCGGTTTGGGGAGAATCCATGAAAGCATGAACCACATCAAAAGTAAAAAACAGACCTGGAAATTCATTGAGGATTTTTTCCATCTCGCCCGGGATTGAACACATCGACGAAACATCGCTCATGCTATTTTCAAGCGAAAGGTTAATACCAAGTTCATCAGCCCTGTTTTTACAAATATTCAAATATTTCCTGAATTTGTCCCAGTCCTCATTTGTTGGGGTGCGGCGGGCTGTCCTTTTGCCGGGATGGATTGTGACTGCTCTTGCCCCAAGCCTGTTTGCAAGATCAAGCGACCATAAAGTTTCCTTTATTGCAGCTTCGTGGACAAGATCATTATATGATGACGGGTTTAAATCCATTATCGGGGCGTGCAAAGTGCACCCGCCAGGCATCACGGAGATTGCTTCCAGGAGCCCTGCTGTCGCAATCTCATCATTTCTGTTCATCCAATAATCCGGCGTCTCTGCCCAGAATTCAACGCTTTCTATACCCGCCTCCAGCAGTATCTCCATTATGTCATAAACATCATATTCCCAGAGAAACAATGACGCGCATGAAATCCTCATTTTGACACCCATTATAATATTGGGATTAGTGCTTAATATATTTTCATCAGGACAGATTGTAGAATCCCGAAAAGCACGACCAGGAAAAAAGAGAGGAAAAAGGGAAAGAACAGGTCTGATTTCATTCCCTGGTGAAATACAGCAGGATACTTAACGCTACAAATTCAAGCGCATCCGGTATTACCACATAGATCGGATTATATCCCAATAAATTAATTATTATAGGATATACCTGCTGTGGAGGAGGAGATGCAATGATAAGCAATAACAGGATAGCCCGTGAAAAACTCTGAAGCAGGAGCGCAACCGTGAATATAATAAGTCCGAGTGTAAAGTTTGACTTTATCTTACTGTAAATCTGGAAATATGAAACAAGAAGTACAAGCAGTAACACGATGTTACCTGCCGTGATATAATACGCGATATCAGTTATCTGAATAAAATTTCCTCCTGTGTATGTTCATTTACTTTGCTTATCAATTTTTTCCCAAATTTGATTAAATTCATTTATATTTGTCTCCATAGTCTTGGAAAGGAAATACATAGCGCCGTATTTGTCGCCTTCCATTGTGATTACGCCGTTCTTGGTGAGAACATCAAGATGATGCCGGATTGTTTTATAATCCATATCCATAGCCTCCGTTAATTGGTTTGCATTATAGGGCCTGTCAATAAGCAGTTTCAGGATTAAAGCACGGGTATGCCCCCCGCGTGTTCCTGCTATCAGATACCATAGTAGCTTCTTCAAAAATTCCGCTCCTAACCGGTCACATTGATAGATGAATATCTTAATAATTATAGCTTATGGTAAAAAAGTTTACTCTGTATTGCTATATCCCCGGACTTTAAAGTCGGCGCAATATTCTTTTGCTATTTTCTTGCATTTTTCAATATCCACGACCGGCAGATTAACCACTGTGAACCGAAGGTCAAGGCCGGCTTTTGAAACATCCCTGGCAAACTCAAGCATTTTATCGTACGCTTTAATGTATTTTGGGTCGCACAACTGGTTATATGTGTTCGCATCCTGCGCATTAAGGCTTATCGAGACTACTTTCATACCTGAGTCGGCAAGTTCCAAGGCTACATCCCTGTCAGGATACAGGAGTTTGGCATGACCAATTGTATCAAGCCGTACGCGGATGCCCCGGGTTGTTAGCCATTTTGTGATTTCAAGGACATCATCAAGACGCACAAGTGGTTCTCCAAAGCCTGTAAAAACAACTTCTTTGTATTTTGAAAGTTCAAGCTCTGAAAGTTGTTTAATGATTTCTGGCAATGAGGGTTCCTTTGAAAGCCGGAGATTATAACCATAAACGCCATCAGAATACCTTTTGATACAAAAAACACATTCTGCCGTGCACCTGTTCGTAATATTGAGATACAGGTTGTCATGCGCTTCATACAATATGGTATCTTTTGTCATTTTCCCACAATAGTTAATTGTGTCTGGTAGCTCTTATTACTTTTCCTTATTTTGTTATTACTTCACACCCCTCTTCCTGGACAATCACCGTATGTTCCGATTGGGCAACAATATTACCGCTTTCTTCGATCAGTTCAAAATATTCCCTTACTCCTTTCAGTTCTTTGCCCGTTATTCCGGGAATCCATCTGGGCGTGAAAGGCAACGGACCGAATCTCTCTCTTATTTCCTGCGCAATTTCTCCTTTGAACCCGTCGTTTATTGCAAAAATATAAGGTCTCCCGTCTTTAATTTTACCCCTGCCGTAAGTTGCAAAAGGTTCAATTGCAAAAACCATATCTTTTTTTATCTTATTGCCAAAAAAACTCTTATAATTAGGAATCGTAGAACCAGCATGCAGTCTGTATCTCTCAAGGCTGTGCCCTGTCAAATCCTTGATTGGATTGAAACCATTTTTTTTGATAGTTTCTTCGATTATCATGCCTATGGTGTTTGTCTGGACGCCGTCTCTGACCGATGCAATAGCTTTTTCAAGCGCCTCTTCGCATGTCCTTATTAGTTTTCGGTGATTATTTGTCCCCACCTCCAACGTGGTCGCAGTGTCTGCAATATACCCTTCAATATGTACCCCGATATCCAGCTTTACAACGTCACCTGTTTTAAAACACGGAACATTGTCCTGTGGTGTATAATGGGATGCAACCTCATTTATTGAAATATTGCATGGGAATGCCGGCATTCCACCGAGGTCTTCTATCCTGTTTTCAACGTATTGGGCGATATCAAGCAGCGGAATCCCTTCTTTTATTTTTCCAATGGATTCTTCTCTTACTTTTGCTGCGATTTTCCCAGCTTCCATGTAATATTCATGAATAGTATGGTTCATAAAGCGACACCTCGCTTTATGCGGTATAGGGGATGTTGCACATCCCCTTCCCGAGTCACGCCTCGGGAGGGCGTGTCCGGGTATGGCGTGCCATACCCGTCGTTTGATAAACCTTTCTCAAAGGTTTTTGATAAAACTTTCCTAAAGTTTTTCATTTTTCCCTTGTAACTAATGCTGCTCCTATCAATATAAGCGCGCCGCCGATTAATTCCAGGACTGAGATGCTTTCTTTGAGGATGATAACTGCTAAAATAACAGCACTCACGGGTTCAATTAAACCGAGGATGCTGGCGCTTTGTGCCCGGACTTTTTTCAAGCCGTTAAAATAAAGAGATACAGCAAGTATTGTCGGGAATATCGCAAGCAGGATAAGATTAATCATGTTGCCTGAAACTATATTTACCGGCGCAAGCCCTACAGGGAGGAGAATCAGGACTGCGATTATGAAACTCCAGAATGCCTGGGTGTATCCGCGGTATGTCTGGCTTATGTATTTTGATGTTATTATCTGGAAAGCGTAGGTTATACCTGACATAATCCCGGCGATTATCCCGATAAAATACCCCTGGAATTCAAGTTTTCCCGGGTCTATTATGAGAAGGATACCAGCGATTGATAAAACAAGTGCGATTATACCTTTTTTTGTGGAGCGTTCTTTTAAAAGCCATGGAGAGAACAGGGTCACGTACACAGGCGCTGTATAGAGTAATAATACGGCAACCGAGACCGAGGCTTTTTGAATAGCTGTGAAATATGTTAGCATGGTCATTGCCTGCATTATGCTGAATAGCAAAAGGTAGATTTTTTTATCCTTTAGCCTGATTTTATCCATGTTGCCTGAAATTAACAGGACAATAAAAAGGATAGCCCATGCAAGCGCGAGCCTGTAAAAAATAATGCTCTGGGCTGACATGCCGAGTATCATTTTTCCAAGTATTCCTGCAAGACTCCAGAGGATTGAAGCAGTTATTATTTCGCCGTATCCTTCAAACTTATTCAGGATGAGTTTCATCTGGCATTAGATAGTTTATGATGCAAAATAACTTGCGTGATGCATAAAATATATATGCCAATCGGTTCGTATATATACTAACGAATAGGAAACTATGTGATAGGACAGAAAAATGTTAAAAACACAATATACTGTATTGGTTAAGAAATTAAATGATGGGGATTTTATTGAAACAAACGGCATCATCGAAGGCATGACCACAAAAATTATCGGCAAACATAAATTGCAAATCGGCGGAGTGGTCAGGAATACTTCAGGCGAGATTGTTTAGTTTGATTGATTTTATGAGTTCTTCTATTTTGTAGTTATTACCACATTTCCCTTTTTGTGTCCTTTTTCCACATATCTGTGAGCATCGACAATCTGTTCCAGAGGATACGTTCGATCAACGACCGGTTTTATCTTCCCCGTCTCAATAAGATCTTTGAGCAAAATTAAAGATTCAGTACGTATCTTTGGTGTTCCATCATCGACTGATATGTATTTCCCATTCGGAGTTAGCGCTTTTTTGCAATTTAGTTTTGAGCTATATCTTTTCCCAACGGCATCAAAAATAAAATCATAATATTCCCCCCGGTTAGTAAAATCCTCTTTTGTGTAATCAATTACCTTATCGGCTCCCAGAGATTTCACCAATTCTAAATTTGTGGTACTGCATACCCCGGTGACTTCCGCCCCAAAGTACTTGGCAAGCTGTACCGCAAATGTACCCACCCCTCCAGATGCTCCATAGATAAGAACTTTTTGCCCGTTCTGGATATTTCCTTTTCTAAGAAAATACAATGCTAAAGTTCCCCTTGAAGGAACAGCGGCTGCTTCCTCATAGGTCACATTGGATGGTTTTAATGCAATAAGACTGTCTGCAGGCATACACAATCCGTCTTCAGGCAGACAAGCGTATTCGGCAAAAGCACCAAAACTCTTCCCGGTAAATGCAAAAACCTGATCACCTTTCTTAAATCGTTTTACATCTTTTCCTATTTCTTCAATTTCTCCGGCTAACTCAAATCCCAGTATGGGTTTTCTTGGTCTTCTGAAACCAACGAATATTCGCATGGGGATCCATAGCAAGATATTTACTTTGCCGCTTCGAACGAGACAGTCCGAGACTGTTACTGCTGCCGCATGAATTTTTATCAGTACTTCATTATCCTTCGGAGTAGGTTTTTCCACCTCTTTTAGCTGAAGAACCTCCGGCGGACCGTATTTTGTACATACAATTGCTTTAATAAATATTCCTCATCATTTCTCAAACTTTGTTGTTATGTCCCACGGTTATTACTACATTTCCTTTTTTGTGGCCTTTGTCCACATATCGGTGAGCTTCTACCATTTGCTCCAGCGGATAAATTCTATCGATAACCGGTTTTATCTTCCCTGCCTCAATAAGCTCGTTGATGAATAGATACTCTTCAGTTTTTTCACCATCATGGCCAGATGAATCATGAACATTAAGATAGAGTCCATTCTTTTTAAGCGATTTTTTAACTTGCCGAGAGGTTGTTTTACTTACTGCGTCGAAAATAACCTCATAGGTCTCACCATTTTTGGTAAGCTCCTCTTTAGTGTAATCAATTACTTTATCAGCTCCCAGGGATTTCACTAATTCTAAATTCGTGGTACTGCATACCCCTGTGACTTCTGCCCCAAAGTACTTAGCAAGCTGTACTGCATAAGTACCGACCGCTCCAGAAGCTCCATAAATAAGCACTTTCTGTCCTTTTTGGATATTACCTTTTCTAAGAAATCTCAATGCCATATTACTACCCCCTGGAATTGCAGCGGCTTCTTCGAAGGACACATTAGAGGGTTTTATAAATACCATTCCATTTTCCGGCATGCATTTATATTCAGCATATCCGCCGAAATTCTCCCCGAAGGTAGATGCAAAAACGAGGTCCCCTTTCTTGAATTTTGTTACGTTTTTTCCTACGGATTCTATTTCCCCGGCCAGCGACATTCCGAGGATAGCTCTTTTGGGTCTTCTGATACCCAGATATATTCTGGCCGGGAGCCACATTAAAATTGGAACTGTGAAGCTTCGCATTCTGGAATCTCCCCTGGTTACCGTTGTTGTATACACTTTTATCAGCCCTTCATTGTCCTTTGGCTTTGGTTTTTCCACCTCTTTTAGCTGAAGAACTTCCGGCGGTCCGTATTTTGTGTATATAATTGCTTTCATGATATCAATCTAAACGTCCCAATGACCAAAAGATTGCACAAGGTACTCATTGTAAGAATATAACTATTTTTCTTCAAATTTATTCTTAGTAAATAGCTTGCTCTCAATACTATCAGGAATAATATTAATAGTACAATTATTGCAACAGTATATGCTCCAAGTCCGAGAATTGCTGATATTTTTGCTTCATCCTGTTGCCCGAATCCACCAAATAGAAGAGCAAAAAATCGACAAAACATTTGAAAAAACACAAAAGGATAGGCATACATGGTTTTATATTTTTCGATAATCAATAAAAAAAACAGTGACAGAAGTATTGTAAATGCAGGGCCACCAATACTAACATATACCTCATGACTTGCATCAATATAGTGTCCGCTTTGGGGCCACACATAATTTAAGCTATAGACCATATTGTTTCCTAAAACCTCTCCAATAATCCAATGTCCAAATTCGTGGAAAAGATATGAAGTATATGCGACCGGAATGAACAGTAACATGAATTTCAAACTTAGTTTATTCTCAGCATTTATTGTCATCAAGTTAGCCCTTTATTTTTGATTTAGTATCTCGTTTTAACATGTGTAATCATACTTTGGCAGGCTCGGAAGCATTTAGCGATGGATTGAACCCTTTAAAGATCAGCCATACCGCCATGACCATTTCTTGCAGGAATATCGAAATGTCGAAAATGTCCTTGACTGCGACGATATCGAACAAATTTAAAAAGGCAAAGACTAACACCAATATAGCTGAAATGAGACCCCAGCCGGATATCCATCGTGGAATGAGTTTGGCTTGATACAATACCCAGTAGAACATCAGAGCACCCAGAGGGAAAACGAATTGTGAAATAATCCTAATCGAAACATCTCCTTCTAGCGTTAAGGTGCCCAAAGTTTGAAAATAGGAAGCATCCGGAGCTCCCGCAATATAGTGCTGACCTAATATTGTTAGGAATAACCAACCTATTACCATTGCAATGGTGGTAACGGTCTCAAGTGCCCCTCTGAACACAACATACCCAACTGCTAAGGCTTCATTATGTTTTCTTAAGATTGGAAACATCATAACCGGAACCATAGCAAGTGCCAAACCCATAAGTAACAAAAAGAAAGCACCTATAACTATTTGATTTTCATTAGCAGCAACTTCTGTAAGTAAATTCAGATCATTATGAATAGATCTTGTAAAAACCATCCGAAACAGCATGCCGGACACCGTTCCAATAATGTATAGACCTCCCACAATTATCGCTGTTTTTCTGTCTGAATTCATATCGCTTGTATTAATTACCATAAGTTACTCCTTTTTATAGTTAAAATTTACAGTCGAGAAGACTGTTGTTCTGTAGTGGGTTTTTACGCCGCCGAGACAGGGCTCCTGCGCAGCATGACGATCCCGAGCCAAACCAACCAGATGATGAGACCCAATCCATAAACAGCCGTCAGGGCAGGCAAGGCCAAGACAACCAAGAGGATGCCTGCTACGCCGACCACCACGCCAAGGTAGTTCAATACCCTGGGAAGCTCCCTTGCTCGCAAGGCTGTCCAACTTAGCAGTAGAAACCATAAGGCGCTAACTATCGTTTCCCCGCCGCCTCCGCCCAAACCGGTTTCCACAGAGTCGAGCGTCAACCAGACCGTTGCAGCTTGAGCCGGATTTTCGCCATAGAGTTTGACGACTGTGCTCAAGTTGTTGATTGAGAGTGTGCCGATCACAATGACCAGGACGGCCCAGATCAGTCCGAAGGTGGTCACTGCCTGTACCAGCGCACGTGAGCCAGCCTTCAATCGCTCATAGAGCGCCAGTGACAGGAAAATCAGACTCACGCCGAAGACCAAAAAGATGATTTGGTACCATACGCGCATGAGAGCCTGGTTGTCCGCAAGAAAAGCCACGATCTGGCCTGGGTCGTCGGAACCGTAGCCTTTGGGGGCCAGTAAGGTTAGATACGTCACAAGGGCAAAGAGGTTTGTTGCTGCCCCGATCAGTGCGGCAATGCCACCTATTTTCTGTAAATTATTCATTTTTTCTCCATTATTTTTCATATTTATTCCTCTTTGTTCGATCTTTGTTGCGCAGACCCTGATGCGATTGCAGAGGGATTGAATCCTTTAACGATCAGCCATACCGCCAGAACCATTTCTTGTACAAGGATCGGGAGAAACAACAACACCTGCATGCCTGAAGGCCCTGAAATGCTTTCGCCGAATGCGATCAATAGAGCCATCGAGAGTACCAAAGCGAGCGCGACCAGACCCCAGACTGATAGCCATCGAGGGATGAGTCTCGATCGATACATAACGTAGTAGTACATAGCCCCGCCCAAACACGTACCTCGAGAATCAAATTGCCTAGGACTTGAAAGGCTGGAATAGCCTGAGGCCCTGCGCCTGCATATTCCTGGCTTAATGACAGCAGAGAAAGCAAGCCGAGTGCACTCACAATGTAGAACACCGCCTCAACAAGCCTGAAACCAACTGACCCAAGAGCTAGACCTTCGTTGTATTTCCGCAAGACGGGGTACAGCGAAATCGCGATGCCGGCACTTCCGGCAGCCGCAACAAACGAAAGAATCGCACCCAGCACTATCAGGTTCTTGTTTGCAGCAATCTGAACAAGGTAGTCCGGAGCACCCACGATGGAGCCCGTAAGACCACTACTCAGTAGAGTTGCAGCCGTCGCAACTATAAACAATATTCCTGTAGTTCTTGCGGTCTTATTGATTGAATTCATTTTTCTCCTTTGAATAGGAATGCGCGCGTTCATTGTATAGATAGCCAATAACTATTCCAAGAAGGAGAAACCTTGGTATATTAAGCATTACGCCAATGAGGAAGACATGCGGGGCATCAATCGTACGACTTGCGGCAACTCCGAGCAAGATAAAGTCAATGCCTAGGGCGACGAAGCTTAGTATCACGGATTTTAGAATTGGATTCTTTGTTGGAATCTTGTCAAAAAAACGAAGCAAGAAATAGCTGACGCAGCAGCTGATAATCAGACCACCAAGCAAAGGATCAACAATAGCGCCTGAAATATAAGGAATTGAAAGGGCAGCTCTGAACTCGGCCATCAATGCTGCGTTCATCCACTCCAATGGGATGTGGGCTAAAGAGACCGGTCACACTCAAAGTGATCTTCTTCAGGCTTATGTGGATGCAACCATTCCCGGCATACCGGCACGACTACGCGTGGGAAAATGGATTGAGCTTGCCGGCTTTGAGCAATATAGCGCTAATATCTACGGGGCCTTTGGTGATCCGAGCCGGGCACTCTATTCTTACAGTTACCAGTTTCTATTTGCTGAGCCGGGTACACAGACAGGAATTTTGGCCACCTATGTGTTGAATCCCCAATGGACCTTTGACGCCGGACTTACGCGGGGCTGGAACCAGTCAACGCGGGATTCCAACGGTACTTCTGACTTCTTAGGCCGGCTAACCTTTACGCCTAGCGATAAGACTACCGTTATTTTTGTAATGACCGAGGGCCCGGAGTTTCCGATAGCCGTCGGAAACAATGTACCTGTTGGCGACAACAAGGACTGGTGGACTGCCTTGGATTTAGTTGTCACCCAGAAGATTAATGATAAATTGAAACTTGGCTTAGGCCTTGACTACGTCCAGACTCCACAGATTCCTAACTTAAAGGATGGGAATAAACAGTGGGGCGGTGTGGCTGGTTACCTCAGCTATGCACTTGATCCGCATTTCACGCTGAATACCAGGCTGGAGTGGTATCAAGATGCTGCCAGTGGCTTCTCTACTGGCGCGCCGGTCGGAGCCAACTACTATGAGTCTACAGTTGGCGTGGCCATCAAGCCGTTTCCAAAAGACAAAATCTTTTCTAACTTACTGTTTAGGCCGGAAATTCGCTACGACCGTTCTAATCGCCCGGTCTTCAACAGTAATGAACGCAATCAGTGGACATTTAGTATGGATGCTCTTTTTACCTTCTAGTAGCGTGCTGAATTTGTTACCTTATATATTTTAGCAAAGGAGGATTTATGGCGTACATGGGAGGAACAACAAAAGAATCAGGTTGGGCTTTGCTTTGGTTTCTGCTCGGGTTTACCATTTTAGGTACTGCTCCGATTGGCGGTGGAGTTTTAAGCCTGATTACCGGCATTGTTGTAATCGGAGTATCGCTTGGAATGTTTAAAGTCATCCGAGCAAAGGAGGAAACATGAGAGTTATAGGGGTAGTTACAGTATTAGGAGGATGGGTTATTACGATAGCAGGCCTTCTATTGACTTCTTCAGATATGGTTCGCGGAATTGCCGCGTGCGTTGGGATAGGGGTATCCATTTTCGGAATACTGGGAGTGCTAAATAAATATTATCTGGAGCGTGCCATATGGAAACAATAAAAAGGAGGACAAGAGCGATGAGAAGATCAAAAATGAAAGCAAAACTCCTTCTGGCCGTCATTGGGTTGGTCGCAATTTTAGGCATTACCGCGTCTGTGCGTGGGCGTCATCATCGAGGCGCGGCACCTGTGCATGGTGATGCGCGGCGTCGAAAAGCAGAATTCCGCCGCGATGACCAGCGCCATGCTGGGCGCCTTCCGCAACAGCAAGCAGACCCGCGACGAATTCCTCTCGCTCATCCGCGGCACCAAACCCTAACTGCTTGCGGAAGAAAGGCGACTTTTAGGGGGTCGGAGCTTCAGCTCCGACATAAACCACGCCTTTTCATCAGGGGTTTTAACCCCTGAGGCA
>JAPZAO010000094.1 GCA_027460615.1 Candidatus Methanoperedens sp. | reverse complement strand
GCTTTTATCCAGACGGTTTTTTCCTTTTTCACCGCAGCGCCTCCATGGCATCTTCCACGCTTGCGCCTTTATGGACTACAAGCGTCAGTGCGTGCGTCATTGCAGTGGGATTTTCGTGCTGGAATACATTCCTGGATTTGGCTGGTTCGGGACGCCGGATGAAAGTTTCCATATTTCAGAGCATATAATTACCAAGGCAGGCTCTTTGATGGCGCTGTTTCTTATTTCATACGTAGTTCTTAAAACCCTGCCTGAGGTTCTGGATATGATAGACGGTGTGCTGAAGATTATGAGAATAGAATTCCACAGGTTAACGGCGGTGTAACAATGAAAATAAAAGTGAATTATGATTTTACCCAGCAGGAACTGGTCGGCGGAACAGATGTTTTTGAGATTGCAGATGGAAGTAAACTTGGAGATATGTTGTGGATAATTGATGCCAGGATTATTGAAGCAGGAAAAAAGAAGGGTATAGATACGACTTATAAGACCACATTGTCAAATGACAGGTTGAATGGATGTGTGGCCTTTATTACCGGTGTGGCGCCTGAAAATATGCTGGAGCATGAGTTACATGACGGAGATGTAATTGAATTTGTTTATGGATTCTGCGGAGGATAAATAATGAACGGATTGATCGATTTCATAAACCGGAATTTTATTGATGGCATTATCAATGATACGAGTTATAATCATTTTGATATGGTCACATATGTCATTATTTTATTTGCGGGTGTCTTTGCTATCCTGAAACTATTGAATAAATTGCAAATCAAAGTTGATGAGAATTTTGTCATCGCTACGATTCCTTATATTTTCATGGGTTCTGTATTCAGGGTAATCGAGGATGCAGGTCTCCTTAAGCCTCCAGTTAAATATTTTTTCATCACGCCGCTTATTTACTTCGTAATCTTTGCAATTTGTTTTGGTATTCTTCTCTTCACAAGATACCTTGAAGAAATCAAGAAAATAAGAAACTATATTCGTGTATATGCAACCGCTGGAGTCGTATTATCGGTTGCAGGAATTGCTATCATCGTTTACTATAACCCCTCAAACTGGAATCTCGGTATTCTTGTTTACAGTCTTGTGCCTGCCATAGCATTGACAGAAATCATCAAAAGAGTATCGCCTGCAGTCCGCATGACATATCTTCGAAGCAGGATGTATTCGTTCGTGATTTTTTCGTTTATGCTCGATTCGTTTACAACATATATAGGCGTGGATCTACTGGGCTACACCAACAAACATCCTTTCAGTTCTCTCCTGGCATCCATTTTTGGAACCGGGGCTGTACTGATTCCTTTGTCTTTGATTCTGGTCTTATTGATAATTTTTTTGCTTGAGAAAGATTCAAATAAGGATAAAAAACAGGATGAGAAGTATATGATGACATTGACATTAATTGTTCTCGGTTTCTCCATGGGTGCAAGGAATCTGGTGGCGATAGCATTTGGAGTTTAGTGTTTATGCATTATCGGCTGCCCGAGTATCCATAGATTGAACACGAAAAAGATGAGAACAAAGACAAGTACGTGGAGATATGATGAATCATTTTCGTGGAAAATCCGTCTGGAAATATTTTTGCCGATTGAAATCGAGAATCCCAATCCAATAAGCATCAGCAGCCACTGGATTAAAAGAATGTTGTTACTGGCAAGAAGCGGGGCAGGCATATACCCAGAAGTCCCGAATAGATTCCACCCAAAGCCAAAAGGATCCGAAAGTACAGGAATGATACCCGCGCCTTCTTCCAATAGATGGCGAATATTATGGGATAGATGCATCATCAATCCGAGAGGAATGATGGAGTAAGCATAACTGGTGAAAAGGTCTTTAAAAATTATTTTCTGATTGAAGAATTTTGAAATAGCGATGACTATTGAATAAAACAAAACAGGAAATGCTGCTGCAGCAATAAATAAAATAAATCGAACAGAATCGTAACTGGCTCCAGTATAAATCATCAAATCACGGCTAAAACCAGCCCATGGTCTTATCATAATTAATGTCTGGAATATAGTTACCCCAAGCAGCATCAGGATAAAAAGTGCTTCATCAACCCTGGTTTTTGTCAAATTCAAAAAATCTCCTGCAAAGGAACGAATATTAAAGGAGATGTTACACCTGTCGCAGGTTTTTACACATTCCGTGCAGAGAATACAATGAGTATTTTTCTCCATGGTTCCCGGATACTCGAATACCGGACAGGGATATCCTTTTTCGTTGCCTGATATACAGTATTTTTCCGTGCAAGCTTTGCAGGTTTCCTTATCCTTTGCTCTTAATTCAATAGGCGCAAACATTGAATATAAACCTATTAATCCGGTAATTGGGCATACATACCTGCAAAAGGAACGGCGCTCGAAAATTATTGATATTATCACGACGAAACCGAGTAAAGCAACAATAAAATACGCTGTCAAAAGCGGGCTGTTCACAAGATTGAACTGGAAATCAGCCCATGTGATTATAAGAAATAGCAATGCTGCCAGAAAAAGATTTCTGAATCTTGCGGGGAATTTCATTTTTAAACTGAATGTGCCATCAATTTTTTTATAAAATGTCTGGCGCTGTGCCCAGTCCCCGATTGCCCCGAACGGGCACATGAAACACCAGAGTCTTCCCACAAGCGCCAGGCTTATTAAAAGAAGCGACCACCAGATAACCCAGATTGAAATGGTTGTAAGGCTCATGTTGCTGTTCTGGATTCCGAAAAAGCCTGCAAGTACCACGAGAACTAAAAGGAAAACTGCCGTCAGTTGAAAGAGGAATTGGGTTTTGCGGTTTTTGAAAAACGATGCTACAGCATCCTGTTGAAGCATATCGTATTTTCTTTTATCCGGATTATTTTTTTCATTTTCCATATTTTCTTAAAAATCCCACGATTATGATTGATGCAATAACCGGAACAAGAATCAAACCCAAGAATAAAGGATCTGGTTTTGTAAACGAATCTGTTAAGTCTTCATTTATTTTGATATTCCTGCTGAATACCCAGGTTTTACCATCGTATTTCCCATCTGAAAAATATATGTCTCCGCCATCATTTACTTCAGCCTGCCATGCAACATAAACATCGCTTCCGCTTACCCCGATTTGAGGGTCATAATGCTTTCCTTTGATATCATTTACTTTTGTATTTTTTATAAATTCAAGGCTTTCATTCTTCTTCACACCTTTTGAGAAATAAATGTCCGGGCCCCCATTCCTGCCATCTTCCCAAACTATGAAAATTTCACCGTCTGTCACTGCAATTTCAGGATGCATTTGATCGCCTTTCCCATCGTCATTTACCCGGGTACTTCTATCAAATTTCCAACTGCCATTTTCTAACCGGCCTGTTGAGAAGAATATATCAAAATCTTTATTCCTGTCATCGTACCATGCAATATACGCAATTCCGTTATCAAATGCCAATGAAGGAGTATAATGGGATACATTTGTGGAATCATCATTCACCATTACATTCTTGCTAAATCGCCAGATTCCGTTTTCTTTGATTCCGTGTGAAAAATAAATATCATAATTTCCATTTCTGGCATCCAGCCATGCAATACATACATTTTTTTCATCATCAACTGAAAGCGAGGGGGCATAATGCCAGTTACCTGAAGAGTCATCGTTGACTCGTATTGGCTTCTCGAACCTGTAAACACCATTAACAGGATATCCTTCTGTGAAATCAATATCCCAGTTCTTTTTATTCATCATCGCTAGGTATATAGTTCCATTCAGAACCGAAATAGACGGCAGCACCTGGCTTCCCATCTCTGCTGCAACTGGCAAATCTTTTTTGAACTTGATATTGTTTTTTTCTGCTGTTGAAAAATAGAGTTCTTCAAACCCGAATCTGTCATCCTCCCATACCACATAGAGGTTATTGTTATCAACCGCTATCGAGGGAGAGCCGTGTCCTGTAGTTCCCTTGATTTCGTTAATCCTGATATTTTTGTCAAAAACCCAGCCGTCCTGAAAACTTCCTTTTGAAAGATATATATCCCCGGATTTATGAGGCTGGTTATTCATTATCCTTGTATAGTTGCCGTTTCTCTCATCGGCCCAGGCAACATACACTGTGCCATTATCAGCAGCTAAAGACGGGAACCACTGGAGAGAATTGGTCTGTTTTTCAGAAGAAAACGCACTTCCATGAAAATTGAAGTTCAAAGCTATAATGGCTATTATAAAAACCAGGAACATACATTTTTGTTTCATCCGTTTTAAATTATTTATATCACCTATCAGTTTAAGGGTTTTCGGTTTACAAAATTAAAGAGCTTTTCTTGCCCTGTACAGGGAAAGTGTACCGAACGGCGTCATGTATCTGTCTGTCTCTTCGACCCGGTCAAAACCAGCGTTCTGGAACATCTCAGGCAGCAAACCATTTATGTTATCTCCAGCTTCCTCAAGATGCCGGAATATCAGGGATATCAAATACATCAGTGCATTATGTGGTTTCCCAAAGTCAGCGACATGCAATTCCCCACCGGGCGAGAGAACCCGGAATATCTCTTTGAATGTACGGGCTTTGTCTTCCCGTGTCAGATGGTGAAATACAAGACTTGAAACTACGCGATCAAAAGAGCGGTCAGGATACGGCAATTCAAATGACATCCCGGGGTCAAGAGAAACGTCAAGACCTGCATTTGCGACTTTTGCCCTTGCTATCCCAAGTATTTTTGTGTCTCCATCAAGCCCGGTCACTTCGGCGCCGGGATAAGCTTTCTTTATGAGAATAGTGAGGGTGGCAGTACCACACCCGAGGTCGAGAACCCGATAACCGTTTTTGATATTTGCCTGTTCAACCAGACTTCGCTTAAAAGTGGATTCGCGCATCAACAGCATCACTGGGTCGTACAGAGTGGTAAGCCATTCAAAACTGAGCGCAGGGATGTATTTCATGCAATTAAGCTTTGGCGAGCAGTTTATTGTATTTCTTTTCAAACTCGCCCTGGCATGTGGTGCAGCAAAAGAAATAGTCTCTGTCATCGAATTTCTTTCTGACTGTGTCTCCTGTCACTTTCCTGTCGCAATAAGCACAGGTTAATGTTATACTGGAAGAAGCTAGCGGTATGGATGTGTCTTTTCTAAATGGGGCTTTTACGGATATGACGCGGATATTATTTACATCAGTGAGGTTTATCCTGTCCTGAATTGCCTGGATGTGCTGCATATCCCCTGCTATTCTCGATATTATAGCCGTGTCAGAATCAGATGTCACGTACAGTTCTTTTACCTCTTCCATCTCCAGTAGTTCTTTGGCTATTCTATTAATTGCACTTGGCCGCGCATTTACAAGAAGTATTGCCTCCGCTATACCGAGTTTGGTATTATCGATATCTATTGTAAACTTCATTATTATACCGAGTTCAAGCAACCTGTCCACCCGGCTCTTGATTGTAGGTACGCTTGTCAGGCAAGCTTTCGCTATCTCCTGGAACGACTTCCTGCTGTTGCCCTGCAGATGGGTTAATATCTTGATATCGAGATTGTCCAGTTCTACCATTATATACTTTACAGGCAGTGTAAACATAAGTACTTTATGGTTTAAGGCTAATTTCACAAATTCGTAGTGAGTTTGATAGAAGCAATCTCACCAGCCAATTTCTCATTTTCCATGCGTAATATAATCAGCGATGTCAGAAGAAGAATAAATGCAACAATGTTCAAAAGAACCGTGCCTATCACCACATCCCCGCTGATGCCCCCTCCTCCAGGACCTACCACAACCGGGTGAACCGTAGCTCTATTCCACAGCCTGATGGACAGGAAACTTAATGGTACACTTATAAAACCAAAAATGCCAAAAACGGCAGAAAGCCTTGCACGTTTCTCAGGTTCATCTATGGATTTTCTCACCATAAGATAAGATAAGTAAGTTAAAAAAAGAACAAGCGATGTATTCAACCTGACATCCCATGTTACCCAGTACTGGCCCCATGCAGACCTTGCCCAGAGCGAGCCGGTAATAAGAGTAAGGATTGCGAATATAACCCCGGCTTCTGATGCAGAAACTGCTCTCGTATCCCATATTTCCCGCTTTGTTCGAAGATACATTATACCAGAAACAAATACAATGGCGAAAGCCAGATACGCCGTGATAGCTATTGGAACATGAAAATAGAATATCTTGAAATTTATGGGATTGCCTCCGGCATCCATCGGATCAACGGGAATCGGGGCAATGAAAAATATCATGTAGACTGAAACAACCATCGCAACGATTGTTAATGAAAAAAGTATTTTCTTAAACATACTTGAGCATCTCCTGCGCATCGATAATTTCCCATAATGCCATATTGTTCTGTTTTATCGCTATATTAATTTCCATTTACAAAAATGAAAAATATTCTTTAAATTTTTATGTTTTTTAAGCACAAACCACTTAAATCATTTAAACTGTTTCATAAATAGGTGAAAAGGTAAAACTTTTACTTATTTACCCTGTCGGAGAATTATGAAAGATAAAATCAACATCACTGTTTCGAGGAGATCTGCTTGGATTCTATCATAGTAATAAGAATTTATTATATCTCACTGGTTTTTTCCTTGATAATTGCAGCCATCGGGGTATATATTTCCCTCAAGAGCTGGATACGTCTGAAAGAAATTGAGCTTGATACGCTGAAGGCGCGGGCATTTCTGGATAAATCATTTCTATATACTAATTTTAAACTTACACTGGTTGTGATAGGGCTGGTGACTCTTCATATGATAATGGAATCTACCGAATTTGAGGGAACTTTACCACCTGAATTGCATCCTGTTTATTATGCTGTGTTTCCAGTTGCTATACTGAGTCTTGTACTGATGATATATTCCTGGTATAGACTTCTTTATAAAGAAAAGTAGAAATGATACTAAATTTTGATGCTGCAATACAATCTTTTGCCCCTTTACTAACCACACTGATAAGCCTGTTTTTTACAATTTCTGTGTTTCGCCAGTATTCAAAAAGGAGGAAAATATATCAGTTTATCTGGGGAATCGGTCTCCTGATTTTTTCAGTTACTACCCTATTTGAATTCATCTCAGAAATCTATGGCTGGAATATTCCCATGTACCGGGCTTACTATGTTTTAATAGCCTCTCTTGTTGCTATTTTGGGGCTTGGGACAGTTTATCTCTTCAACAGGCGTGCTGGGAAATATCTAACCCTCTACTTTGCGATAGTTATAACGGCTTTAATTATTTTAACTCTAAATGCCGATGTTAATTCCGAAAAATTGCAGGAAAGAGTGGTTGGAGGTAGCGCCATGCCCGCCGGTGTTAGAATAATATCCCCGTTTCTCACAATTCCCGGTTCCATAGCATTAATCGGCGGTGCGCTATATTCTTGGTACATCACACGGAGAAGCTATAACTTATTCATAGCGATAGGTGCCCTTCTGGTGGCATCCGGAGGCGGTCTATCCAGGTTCGGGATGGAATGGGCGCTATATTTACTTGAACTGTTTGGCGTTGCTGTAATGTATATTGGGTTTATTAAAAGTGAAGAAGTAATAAAAAAGCGTGTTTAGATTTCATTTTCTAAAAAAATAATACCTGCCGGATATGAAAACTTAAAGGGAAAACCGCTTAAATGAAAAAGAAGATAATTGGTTATATAGACACACTTCGGAGAGATTATGACGAGCAAGCTGTATAATAAAATCTTAGTAGCGACGGATGGATCAGATTACACCAAAAAGGCGACAATCCATGCGGTAGAACTTGCAAAACTTTGCGGAGCAGATCTTCATGCGATTTATGTTGTGGACACAAAATATGGTTGTGGTCCAGAATCCTGCATTCTTACCGATACATCCCCTGAAAGGTTGAAGAGTATTCTGGAATATCAGGGGGATACAGCCATAAAATATATCGAGAAATTGGCAAAGAAAGAAGGTATCCACACTGAGAGGTGGATAGTTGAGGGGAACCCGGCTGAGGAGATAATTAGGCTTGCAGAGGAGCAGTCCGTTGATCTGATTGTAATGGGCACACTGGGCAGCAGCGGCATTGAGAGATTTTTGCTCGGAAGCGTTGCAGATAAAGTGATACGAAGTTCAAGGATTCCTGTTTTGACTGTAAGAAAATAATTTAATAGCAATATTCAGCATAAAAATTATATTTATTAACAGTGATGAAATAAATGAACATATTAGATAGATTGTTTGGTAAGAAGAATAAAAGAGAGACAAAGGAGAATGGAAATAGAACTATTAAGGTTAGACTCTCAAGTATGGTAGGGGATACAAATAGATTAATGACTATTCAAGAACTGAAAGAATATTATAAAGACTATTTATTAATAGATACTAAATCCAGAGAAAGCATAGATATAGAAAAATTAGAGAATTCAGATACAGAAGAAGTAATAGTCAAAAAACGTGACGAATACATATTAAAACTTAAGATTATATAAATATGTAAAAGACGAAAAATAAAGACGTAATAAGATTAATATGTCATATACCGGATTAACATGATTTATTTATATATTGCTTTAGGGATCGTATGGACTGTACTTATAGCGTATCTTTTAAACCTGTTTCGATTGCGAAGGGCATATTATAATGAACTTGATGTCTTAAAAAGATTAAAATTAGAATAATCATAATAAATATACTAAAGGATATAATATATGCCAAAAGACCCAGTATGCGGAATGTATGTGGATGAGAAGACCGCCATAAAAAAGGAAATAGGGGGCAGAACTTACTATTTTTGCTCGGAGAGTTGCCTTAAAACATTCGAAAATCCTGAAAGAGAATTGAAAAGCATGAAGCGCCGGGTTACAATAGCCCTCTCGGGAGTACTGTTACTGGCAGCCCTGCGGGTAGCGGCCATATTAACTCTGGCTGCGGGAGTTACGCTGGTCACATGGGCACCAATCCCTTCACTTCCGTGGTTTACCTGGGGCTACTGGCTGTTTATACTGACTACACCAGTCCAGTTTATAGGGGGCTGGAGTTTTTATACAGGCGCTTATACTGCCCTGAAAGCGAGAAGGGCAAACATGGATCTCCTGATTTCAATTGGAACCCTGACCGCATATTTCTTCAGTGTGTTTGTGCTGTTTTTCCCCGATGTTTTACCTGTAAAAGAGAAAGATGTTTATTTTGAGGTATCCGCAGTCATAATCGCTTTTGTGCTGCTCGGGAAATTCATGGAAGATTATATGAAAACAAGCACTTCGGCTGCGGTAAGGAAACTAATGGATATGCGTCCCAGCATGGCAAAAGTTATCAGGAACGGTGAAGAGGTCGAGATTCCCTCCGAAAGTGTAATGGTAGGCGAGATTGTTGTGGTGCGCCCGGGGGAGAAGATACCTACAGACGGCGTGGTCGTAGAAGGACAATCCGCGGTGGATGAAAAAATGATCACGGGAGAGAGCATACCAATTGAAAAGAAAGCTGGGGATAACGTGATTGGAGCAACAATAAACAAGATGGGCATGCTCAAGTTCAAAGCCACGCAGGTCGGGGCTGATACCACGCTGATGCAGATTGTAAAGATGGTGGAGGAGGCGCAGGCATCAAGCGCGCCCATCCAGAGAATGGCAGACCGCATCAGCGCATATTTCGTGCCTGCTGTTATTGGTGTGGCGATCCTCACATTCGCAGTCTGGTATATCATCCTTGGAAATTTTACTGCTGGACTCCTTGCGTTCGTTGCAGTTCTTATCATTTCATGCCCTTGTGCACTCGGTATTGCCACCCCAACAGCTCTGATGGTGGGTGTGGGAAAAGGCGCAGAAGCTGGGATATTGATTCGCGGCGGAGAGTACCTTGAGCGGGCGCAGAATCTTCAGATTGTAGTTTTTGATAAGACCGGTACTCTCACGAAAGGAGAACCTTCTGTCACAGATATCCTTGCGGAGAATAGCAATGAGGTATTGTGGCTGGCTGCAATAGCTGAGAAAGGCTCGGAGCACCCTCTTGGCGAGGCTATAATCAGAGCTGCCAGGGAAAAAGGTATGGATGTAAAGGATGCCGAATCCTTTGAGGCTGTGCCCGGACATGGCATCAGAGTGGTCATAGAAGGGAAGGACGTGCTTGTGGGTAACCGCAGGCTGATGCAGATCAACAATATCGACACAGCGCATCTTGAGCAGAATATCCAGGCCCTTGAGACTCAGGGCAAGACCGCAATGCTGGTTGCTGCAAATAAAGCGGTTATGGGCATAATAGCAGTTGCAGATACCCTGAAGGAGAACTCAGCAGAAGCTGTGGCTGAACTAAAAAAGATCGGGGTTGAGACAATCATGCTCACAGGGGATAACGAGAGAACTGCAAAAGCTATTGCAATGCAGGTCGGAATAGAGCGCGTTATTGCAAATGTGCTTCCCGGAGAAAAGGCTGGCGTAATAAAGAAATTGCAGGCAGAGGGAAAGGTTGTTGCAATGGTAGGCGACGGTATAAATGATGCTCCGGCTCTTGCGCAATCAGACATCGGGATAGCAGTAGGCAGTGGTTCTGACGTAGCAAAAGAGACTGGTGGGATAGTCCTGATCAAAGATGACCTCAGGGACGTGGTGGCTGGAATCAAGTTGAGCAAAGCCACGATGAAAAAAATAAGGCAGAACATGTTCTGGGCGCTTGGATATAATACAGCCGCTATACCTATAGCAGCCGTCGGGCTATTGAATCCGATAATTGCTGCTGCTGCGATGGCAATAAGTTCTCTCTCTGTTGTGGCTAACTCCGCGCTGCTCAAGAGATTCAAGTTCGAAAGAGCAGCGTGATTATTGACACGATTAGGTGTTCATGTATGTCATAAAAGCAAACGGTAAAAAAGAGGAATTCAACCCTGAAAAAATCAGAGGTTCGCTTACGAGGGCGAGAGTTGACAGAGCAATTTCTGATGAGATCATAGAACAAGTAGAAAAAGAAGTGTTCGATGGTATAAGCACAGGCGCGATTTTCAAGAGAGTCATGGCGCTGTTGAACGAGTATTCACCTGCAAGGGCATCATGCTATGACCTCAAAGAGGCTATAATGCGTCTTGGGCCTGCCGGATTCCCAGTTGAGACTTTCATTGCTGAGATTGTAAACTACTCAGGGCTGGAAGCCCTGAGCGTTTATGGTTGTCTCGGTTAGCCTTTGAAAAAGTCCTTTAAAGATTTCTGCGATTGAGGTTTTTTATGAACCTCGAAATCTGCGTCTGCCCAATGTTTCCCTTGTTGTCGTTTTATGTAATATTCTACAGATTCACTTGTTACTCTGCCTACTGATTCGTAAAAGTAACCATCACTCCAGATAGAATCGCCCCATAATTTTATCTTGACACGATCCATGTACTTTTTACGAAGTTCCCTTGAACTTGCTCCTTTGAAATATTGAGCAACTTGTGGAACGCTGTATTTTCTGCAATTTCCCAAAAACAGATGAACATGATCTGGACCAAATTCCAGAGCACGAACAACCATTTTGTAGTTCACTGCTATTCTGAGGAAAGATTCCTCACAAGCCTTTTTAATGATAACATCCCTAAATACATCACGTCGGTGTTTCGGCGTGAACTGAAAATGGAAGTTACTTTCGCCAAGGCTATGGCTATATTTGTCAAATTCCATTGTATACCTCCGTTTTCGAGAAGCTTTACGCTACCCGAAAGTTTGTTTGTGAGAGGAGTTTTGGAGACCCTCTCACGTACTTATTACGGATTCATGTTCAAAAGTGTGGGTATCAATTCATCCCCCGCCTTCAAAAGGCGGGGGGTTCTTGATACCCGTTACTAAAAGAACATGGATTTCAAACAGTGCTGCGTACAAGACTCATGGGCAAATGCGCAGAACACGAAATCGATGTTATCGCCACGGATAACATGGGCAAGAGATTTATCATCGAGTGCAAATTCCATAATTCCCCGGGTACTTATATTGACCTGAAAGAAGCACTATACACATACTCACGCCTATTGGATTTGAATAACGGGAACAATTCTTTTGACGGCGCATGGCTTTCATGTAATACGAAAGCATCAACCCAGGCACAGAGATATACAGAGTGCATGAATATCAGGCTGCTTTGCTGGAGACATCCCAAAGATGGTAGCCTTGAGAAAATGATAGCTGAGAAGAACCTGTACCCTATAACAATATTGCAGTCTGCCGGGCCTGATATCATTAAAAGATTTTCAAATGCAGGATACATGCTGGTAAAAAACCTTCTTCAGGAGGATTACAGTAATATAAGAAGAAAAACCGGACTAAAAGACCGGAAAATAAGGAAATTGTTGGAAGAGGCTCGGGAAATTTGTTGTTGATGAAAAATCGAAATCACAAGATTATGGATGAGAAACAAGTGTACTACTCACTTGTAAAAAATGTGTTTAAATTATTAGCTCCTTTTTATGATACTGTAACTATGCCCCTCTCAAGAATAAGGGATAAGGTAGTAGATTTTACTAATGCGAGAAATGGTTCAAGAATCCTGGATGTCGGTACAGGAACAGGAAAGCAGGCATTTGCATTTGCGAAAAGGGATTATGATGTTACTGGTATCGACTTATCAGAAGCCATGCTCAAAGTTGCCAATAAGAAAAATAATTATAAAAATGTGAAATTTGCAGTCGCAGATGCTTCAAATCTGCCTTTTAAGGATAGCAGCTTTGATGTTTCAGGTGTTTCCTTTGCCTTGCATGATATGCTTCTTCCTATAAGAGAAAAAGCATTGAAAGAAATGGTCAGAGTCACCAAACCAGGGGGAATGATAGTGATCGTTGATTATGCTCTGCCTGAAAACAAGATCGATAGATTCTTGATTTATCACTTTGTTAAACTTTATGAGGGCAAATACTACATAGAATTTATAAAATCTGAGTTTGAAGCATTGCTTGAAAAATCTGGGATCGAGATAACGGATAAACTTCCTATATTGATAGGGGCCGGGAGAATCTTAAAAGGAATAAGTATAATTCAATTAAAGAAGAGAGAACAGAATCACAGATCACGTAAATAAACGGAGTTATGATTAGAATCTAACTCATCGCACTTCCCTGTCCATTCCAACATAATATACCTTTGGTTTCGTTCCCAGATCAGGCTTGAGAACATTGATTCTCTCTTTATCCAGTATTTTATTGACAGCGCTTTCAGGATCCTTCAAGTCCCCGAATACCCTTGCACCGACAGGGCATGCCTGGACACATGCAGGCAAAAGACCTTTGGTAATCCTGTGATAGCACCATGTACATTTATCTGCAACCCCGCCGCCAAAATTCGGATGCGGTTTGTGGTGGGGACTCTCTTTCGAGTTGAAGTATCTGGCGCCATATGGACATGCCATGATGCAGTACCGACAGCCAATACAATAATCGTAATCCACAAGGACAACGCCGTCCTTTGTCAAATACGTGGCCCCTACTGGACAAACCTGAACGCATGGCGGGTTATCGCAGTGATTACATAATTTAGGAACATAAAATGCCTTTTTTAATTCCTCAGCCTGAATGTCATCAGTAAACCCATCGACACCTCCATTTGGAGAATCAATTTTTGTTTCTCCCTCTTTTTTAATTCGATATCTTTCTACCCATGTCCGGTACCAGGATTCATCAAAAGGAACATGGTTTTCAAGCTTGCAAGCATATGCGCACCTGCCGCAGCCTATGCATTTATTGTTGTCAACCACAAAGCCCCAATAATGCTCATTCCAATCATATTCCCCGTGCGGCCAGTTCTCAGCGGCATTGCTGTTTTTAACAAGGGATTCGATGATAACTGTGCCTGCTGTCGCTCCTATAATTACCTTGCAGCCAAATTTAGTAAATTCCCGTCTGGATATGTTCATTTTTCACACATTGCCTCATGCTGCTCCTGCATAGAATGAGATGGATCTCACATAATCCGGGTCTTTCCACTTGAGAGCATAAACCGCGCCCTCTTTCACAATAATATCAATAGCAGGTAAAGGAGATGGCGGCGGTCCTGAGATCACTGCCCCTGTATTTGGATCATACCTCCCTATATGACATGGGCAGAAAATGTCATTCTCCTCTGGCTTCCAATAAGCGATGCACCCAAGGTGCGTGCATACAGCTCCGAATGCCCTGAAGCCAGCAGGCATGTGTAAAAGGACGGCTGCTTTGCCGTTGAACGTAAACTTTTTAGCGCTTCCGGTTGTAACCTCATCCACTGAAGCTATTCTTACTTCACTTGAAGCAGCCGTTACAGTTTGCGGCCATAAATATTTTAATATTGTAGCTATAGCTCCTGATGCAAAAAATAATGAGACCAGACCAATTAGAATTTCAGTGAGTCTTCTTCGAGAAGTAGTAAATATGATTTTATCGTTCATGCTTTTCCTCTATTGTGATCCGTATTTTTCTTGCAATCCTTTTGCATACATGTATAAATTCTAATTATATCAAATAAAAAACACTTTCTTTCTTTATGGGAGTTTTGGTTTAAAATCGTAAAAAATAATAACGTATTTTTTATTAGGTGAAATGTATAGAGAAATTCTGTAGCAATATTATGGTAAAAGTTAAAATCGATCGTAACGATTGTATCATCTGTGAACATGCTGGAATACCTGTCCTGAATTCTTTGAACAAAACCCAGAGGACGCCTTTAGCCAGATCATTGATAAATATAGAATCGGAAATAACCCTGCTGAAGGAAAGGCGCCAGAGGAACTCGGGAAAATGGTGAGAAAAACATCTGAGCTATGCCCCGTCCATAATTCATTTAAGTTAAAAAAATCACTTTTTCTTAATTTCTTTTGGCGTAATGAGTGAACGAGCGATATTGTAAGCAAAGATATAGATGCCAAGAACAGATATTATTCCAAATATAACCGTCCCTGTCATATAATTTATACTGGCATACCTGGATGGCATCATGAAGGCAAGCCCTATAAGACCGATATTCTGTAACCAGAATTGAATTTCTGCTAATCGCAAACTGTACAAGTCAGTCCCCGCAAATACCGGCAGCAAGTGGTATCCTACCCCAAATATCATCATGGCCACAAAACCAATCAGAAGCACATGGGCATGAGATGGTTTTATGGATTCTGATGTCAGAAGCATGATAACTCCCATAGTGCTTCCGATAACGAGATACGTGAGGCTTGCCCATGCGAACTTCAACGGTATTTCCATGATATATCTTCCTGGGATTTGTTCTATGATAGCTCTGCCGCTTTATTCAGTTCATCCAGCAGTTGCTCGATATTCACCCTGTGCATCCTGCAAAAGAACTCCAGGTTCTCGGAAGGTAACCTACCTGCATATTTTGGCATACCATGTTTGATAAACACTTCCCTTGCAGCAGGGTATTTTGTAATCACTTCATTAAGTTTGTTCTCTCTGGTTATTTTCTCTGCCACCAAATCACCTCTATAGCCTTATTTCAACAGCTTTTTCATCGCACTCTTGCAAACATTTACGCCGGGTGCCCCGGCAGTAACAAATACCACTCCAAGTGTATCCAGTATCTCTTCTTTGGTGGCTCCATGGTTCAGTGCGCTTTTCATTTGCATCTCCACGCAATCAGGGCACAACCTCCCTGCAACCACTGCAAGTCCCATTAACACTTTTATCTTTGCAGGTAATGCCGTCATCTGTCCACATTGCTTTATCGCTTGCGCGATAGAGCTTGAACCACTCAGGTGCCTCCCCACCAATTAACTGCATTATTTCAGGGGTAAAACCCATGCTTTCTTTTGCATACTCAAGTTGTTCTTTAATTTCTTTTTTTTCCATAATTCGTACCTCCTATATTTGATTTTTTAAAATTTCAAGCTCAAATCTGATAAATGCATTTATGCAGTAATATCTATATCAGGATTATCCTTGTTCAAACAAAACCCTCAGTTCCTTTATATCCGAGCTTAAATATTGCTCTCTGCGCCGGGACAGACTACGAATGGACTGGGAATCACACAGGAACGCAGTGACATGCTTGGTGGAACTGTATATATAGACGCTATTTGTTTAAAAAATTTAATCACTGCATCCTTTCCAGAGTTCTAGAAGTTTTGATGTATTCTCCGGAGCCCACTTGAACCATAGTACACATAACATACTCTCGCCTCCAAAACTATGTATGTAACAAGGTGATATAAATACATTAACTATCTTCTTTTAATTATCTTTTCCCAAAAAAACTTCCTCATTCTAAATAATTCAGTATATGTGGTAAAAATCAATAACAAGCGGAAGCTAAAGTATTATTTGAAAGATTATGACTCAGGAAACATATCCCAGAAATTGGCTGCCAAGTCTCTCTGCATTACGCCACCTCTCCAGGGCCGGGCTGGCCGTTTTCCAATACGGAGGCTTTCGCCCCAAGCGCACTAATTGATTGAATGTCGGCACGAATTACCCTCTTCCGGCTCCCCGCTCCTGACCGCAGGAGGACTCCGCAAAGCCGGCGGCAAACAAAAGTTCAGTTCCGGTTCTTGCCACGCCGTCCATCATTGGCCGAATATCGGCCTTTTCGGCGGCGAACGATGAAGGCGGCCCCAATCGGGCGACCCTCAATTGCGAGGAATACTACTGCGGACGGCCCATGCCGCTGCGACCACGTCGAAGCCTGCCTCGGAGCCGGCTGCCGGCCGGGTCCCGATCCGCTCGGGACGGTAGCGCGGTAGCAGAATACCTCACTCGCGAATCTTTTCTAATGTATCCAATCAGATTTCCTTATGTCAAGCATCGGCAAAAGTTCGAGGAAGGAATCTCCGCCGGCCGCCTGGTGACCCACCTCGGCTACCGGCTGTTAGGAGTCCTTCCGCCCCGTGTTTTGTTGGGAAACCAGCGAATAATAGGGGCGAAACTTACCGCTAGGTCCGGCTGGGATCTCGTCGACGACTTCGATCTCCACGTAAATGTCTCTTCCCAGCCTTTCCGCGAGGATCTGGCGGACGCCGGTCAGGGCGTCGGCTGCCGGCGTCTCGCCCGGCATCGGCACCAGTCTCACCCTGATCCGATCGATCTGCTCCTGGACGATCTGGTACCGCCGGAGCCAGGGGGCGTGCATCACCAGAGAGGCGACCAGAGTGTAGGGGTGAACACTGCGCCCGTCCGGCAACTCGAAACGATCGGCCACGCGGCCCTCGACCCGCGCCAGGATCGAATTCGGGGCGCCGCACGCGCAGCGGTCCTCGCCCCGGGTCACCTGGTCCCCGAGCCGGAAGCGGATGAACGGCATGGCCCAGGAATGCAGTGCGGTGCCCACTAACTCCCCCTCCTCTCCCGGCTCCGCCGGACGCCCATCCTTCATGACCTCCGCGATGAGAGACAGGTCCGAGACATGGTAACGGCCGCCCGCAGAGCACTCCCAGGCGATCAGGTTGAACTCGTGGCTATCGTAGAAATCGATCACTGGGGCCCCGAACCCTTCGCTGATGCGGGCCCGCATGTCGCTCGTCAGCGTCTCGGAGTCAGTCGTGATGAACCGGGGCCGGATGCTGTCTCGATCCGCCGACAGCAGCAAACCAGCCAGCCAGGAGAGCGTGCCGGGATAGCCCCGCAGAACGTCCGGACGGATGGCGCGCAGCCTTGACAGGATCTGCTCCGGCGGCCACAGGCAGTGGACTTCTTCATAGGGCAGGAACCCTAACCGCATGTACCAGGGGCTGGGGCCTGTCAGCCGGCGTGTGACCACCGCGGCCCGCCGGTCGGTAACGCGGAGGCCCAGACGGCACAAGACCCGGAGCCGGTAGGCTTGCAGGAGGCGGTCCTCGAACCAGGTGCGGCGAATGCTCAGCGGCTGGCCCGAAGATCCGCTGGTACGATGCACGACGAGTTCTCGCGGGTGGATGCCTCGGGCGACGGCCTCCTCAGCGGGCAATCGCTGGAGGTCATCGCGGGAGCTCCACGGGATTGTGGCCAGGTCGGCCAGGGTGCGAACCTGATCCGGCTTCAGACCTGCCTGGTCGAAGAGGCGGCGATAGTAGGGAACATGATCGTAGGCATGGCGCACCAGCGCGCGAAGCTGCCGGGTCTGGAACGCCACAATCTGCCGGCTACTCCACTGCGGTCCCCACAGCAACCCTGCGCAACCTGCGGCCCGCCGCTCTACGATCGGCATGGAACAACAAACATTGTACAATTCGACGCATGTTGCCTTGGCGGCCCTACCAGGACCTCTTCCGCCACTGGAACGTTCTGTGGCAGAACCGGTGGGGCTATTCCTGCCTTGGCCTCGACCGGTTGTGCCCCCTCAAGGTCGTTGCCTGCATGGACGACAGCCGCGCCCACGACCTCATCGCGCAACGCCGGGGCATCCGCCTCTTCTGCCTGGATTCGACGACGGGGCGCCGCGCGCAAGCTCACGAATCAGACCTAAACAAGATCCTTCCGAGCTTCCGAGAGCAGATCGAGAGCGCGTTGCGCCAGTACTCCGATGAGCGCTGGGTATACGCATCTTTTTTTTTCAGGCGCATGTTATCTAAGAAGAATAGCCGAATGCCAGGACAAATTAAAAAAGATTATTCTTCTGGAGTTTCTTCTTCTGG
>JAPZAO010000093.1 GCA_027460615.1 Candidatus Methanoperedens sp. | reverse complement strand
GAATCCAAGATTGCATCTTGTTCCATTACCTTCGTGCTCGTCATGGATGAATGCAATTGAACGCATTTTTTCGAGAATCCAGGTTGAAGTTTTGGATAATAGCGATTTTCAATCACCTTTAGATGCAATTTATACAGTTAGTGCATTCCTTGAAAAAGAGCTTAATTCAAGTTGAAGGCGTATTTAATCAATAAAAAGCGGTTTATCTGAATGCGGGATTAAATTTAATTCCTCGGCAGTTTTCAACATTTTTTCAACCGCGGCGACACCATCCCCGATTTCCAGCGTATAATCATTCACATACAGCCCGATATGCCGGTCTATCACATCATCATCCAGTTCCTGCGCATTGCTCTTGATATATTCACGCGCTTCATCTGGATTCCGGTAAGTATATTCTATGCTTTTTTTAATAAGGCTATCAATTTTGCGGATTGTTGCCGCGCCTAATTTTCTTTTTGCAAAAATACCGCCAAGAGGTATTGGCAAGCCGGTTTCTTCCTCCCACCATTCCCCGAGATCAGCGAGCTTTACAAGATTATATGAAGGATACGTGAACCTGCTTTCGTGGATGATTAAACCCGCGTCAACCGTTCCCAGGCTGACCGCGTTCATAATCCTGTCAAAAGGCATTTCGACGATATTCTTTATTTCAGGATTGAATAGTTGCAGGAGCAGATATGCGGTTGTCATCTTTCCCGGGACGGCAATGCGTTTTTGCGGAAGTTTCGCATATTGTATCTTTTTCTTGGCAACAATCAAAGGCCCGCAGCCCCTTCCCAGTGCGCTTCCCGAATGTAGAAGGCAATAATCCTCTCTTAAAAAACCAAAGGCATGGAAGGAAGCCTTGGTAACATCCAGTTCTTTTTGAAAAGCCATCCGGTTTAATGTTTCAACATCTCTCAGTATTTGCGAAAAACCAATATCCATTTTTAGCTTTTTATGGGCTAAAGCATAGAAAATAAATGTATCATTGGGGCACGGGGAAAAGCCTAAAGAGATTTTTTCCATCATATCCTCTTAACAAGTTCGCTTACGACTTTATTGCAATTTGAAACCGCAAGCGGTATGTTCCATTTTTTTGGCTCCCTTTTTTCAATGATATTACTTATGCCGCGTATTTCAACTACGGGTATCCCGTACATTGCGCAAATATGTGCCACTGCTGCCCCTTCCATATTTTCGCATATCCCATCAAAACGTTTCTTCAGGAGCTCTCCGCTTTCCCTGGTTCCCGAGCATTGCGATACTGTTATAAAATTACCGTACGCCGCATTAAATCCAAGGTCGCCTGAAATTTTTACAGCAAGCTGTGACAATTCGCTATCCATAGGGAAAGTATTGAAATATTCTTTTTCATTTTTTAAAAGCGGAAATCCTATGAACTCCATGGATTTCCAGCCGTCTTCGGTCAATATCCCTTCCTCGGCATAGTTTTCACTTTGGGCAACCGCGACATCTCCTATCCGGGCGCCTTTATATCCACCGCCGATGCCGAAAAGTATCATTAAGTCCACATCGTAGTTTTCAACCATCAGGGTTGCGGAGTGAGCCGCATTGACTTTGCCAACACCGCAATGAGTAAAAACGATGGATTTCCCGTGCAGTTCACACTCAGAAACAATTTTTAGCTCAGCATCCGGTTGCGGCCGTATTTCACGCCTCAGTTCTCCTGTTTCAGGGGGTGTGGGCGCAATGAGTGCAGGATTCATATATCCTTTAAGGATAAATGGTTATATCTATTTGGCGTTTACATTCGATTCACACGAATTTCACAATCCTGATTATATACATTACATTGTAAAACCGTTGAAAATAGAAAATGTTAACTTTAAGAATCCTGGTGGAATTTGTCACTATAATATTAGCATTGGCAGGAGCCTATTTCATAGCAAGTACCATAGGCAAGAGAATCGACGATGATGTGCTCCGGGCTAAAGCTTTTCTTAACAAATCGTTCATGAAGGAACATTGGGTTCTGCTTTTGCTTGCATGTTTCTTTTTCCTCGTTTATGCAACGATAAAATTTTATGAGATATCCGGAATACCGCTTGATAATAATATAACAGATCTGATTGAGCAAATAATCGTACTCGGGATATTGGCATGCAGTATTTTGTCACAATATAATTTGTCCAAATTGATAAACAAATGACAACAAAATAATGATATATTGCGATAAACATGTATGATTGATGGCACGAAAGCTGAATCCCAGGGACATGCTCATTCTAAGGAAACTTGCGCCTGAGCTTGTTGAAACCACATGCGGGCATGCAGGTCATGAATTCAGGTCCGTTCTTCCTCCCGTTAGCCGGCACGTTTCCACATCCCCGGGGGATTTCAGGGAACGTCTCATGAAGCTTTCAGATGATGAATTGAACTATCTTGCCAACCTGATTTTTGAAGGAATGGAGAGCCTCCACTGCGTAAAGAAAGAGCATGCCGATGCCCTCATCGAAGTAGTTGGAGCCCGCATCTCCAAAGTAAAAGCCACCGAACTGCTTGAACTTTATAAGTTCGTGGGTGATTGAAAATGCCGCATGTAATGGAGTTATTCGGAAGAACCCGCGTGGTTGTGAAGGATGGAAAAGTGGTGGAGGTTGGTGAGCCAATTGCGGACTGGTGTCCAGTGTTCAGCAAAGTTGCGCAGGTTTCAAAGCTCACAAGGGAAGAAGCAAAAAAGAATATGGAATACAGGATACGGGAAATCGGGATGTTCACCCCGAAAAGAAGGTTTGATTATGGGGTTTTCGTAAATTTCGGCGCAAGCGAAATAATGATGACAGCTCTCCGGCGCGGACTCATTGATTCCACGGTCACGGTATGCGACGGCGCAGGCACTGTAATCACGAGCGACCCGTCGCTTGTCCAGGGTATGGGCGCTTTGATGTCGGGACTAATTGAAACCGAGCCGATAACTGAGATTATAGATGGTATTGAATCGCGCGGCGGCGTTGTACTTGATAAAGAAACCGCCATAATAGACCAGGTTATGGGCCTGTGGAAGGCATGTGAACTCGGGTATAAGAATATTGCCGTGAGTGTTACAGCCCCTCGCGATGCGGGGGAACTTCGTGAAATAGAGAAAGAGTATAATGTCAATATAATCCTTATCGGGGCGCACCTGACCGGGTTAAAATACGGGGATGCCCGCGAGTTCATTGAGAAAATGGATATTATCACAGGATGCGCTTCAAAGACGGTGCGCGACCTGGTAAAACCTGTTCTCCAGGCAGGCACTTCCGTGCCAATGTTTGCCATAACGCAAAAGGGCAAGGAGATGCTTATTGAAAGGGCAAAAGACATTGATGCGCCCATTCTCGTTAATACCACAGAATTGCCCGTGCTTCCCGAACACAAGCAGCCAAGGCCGCTGGGGTAAAGAAAAAAAGCTTCTTTTCGCATGATTGAAAAATCATACAATTGTACACTGATTATCCTTTTTGTGATGAAAACATATCCGGATTAAGACAAAAGGACAATATCATATTTAGTCATGGAAAAATCGTTATTCCAAAAGGAAAGATTTATAATGTATAATAAGGTAGCTCGTTAGAAAACTAGTCCACGATAGTTTTTATGGTGATTTCAGTTTAATAAAGGAGGAAAAATAAATGGTCTTAGACTTAACCATGAGCATGGCTATACTGGCACTCCTTGGAGCGCTTGCTACTATTGCGGGATGCATCGAAGATTTGGAATCCGATGTAGGTTCCCAGAGCAATCCCAATTCCCAGGTGCAATTAGCCCCTCAGATGAATCTTCTGCACAGAATATTTAACAAAGCGATTTCAGGCGAGCCGATAAGCAACGGTATGTCTGCCGTAATCGGTGGTACTGTGGCTACAGTACTTTTAAACGCCAAGTTTTATCCATTGACTGCTATAGCAATAGGCGCTTTAATAGGCGCCATAACACTGGGTATTTTCGCAACCACTTCATACGCAGGCAGGGTTGCGAGCCAGACAAGGTTTAAGCAGCCCCTGTACATGGATATCATGAGATATACGACACCTTCGATTATAGGGCATAATTTCATTGTTTGTTTCTGCCTTGTGGCAATAGCGTATATCCAGTATGCAATTCTAGGATATCCGTTCACGATTCCATTCCTGGCATTGATATGGGGAATTTCCGTTGGCGCAATTGGCTCATCAGTCGGTGACGTTCACTACGGCGGAGAGCGTGAATTCCAGAACCGTGAATTCGGATGCGGCCTTAACACGGCGCTTTCCGGGCGCATTGTAAGGAGAGCCGAATCGGGCTTAAGGAACAGCATAGACAACGTCTGGTTCTGCGCGAAGTTCGGAGGACCGGCAACAGGCATCGGTCTTGGTCTCACGGTGTTCTTTTCAAGCTGGCCTACGACTATATGGGGATATACATGGACAGCAATGGGCGTTGGTGCTATAATCATAGCTGTTATGGCAGTTATGAACAGGCTTGTAGAGATTAATGTGAAGAATGCTTACGGCCCATACAAAGAAGACAAAAATGAAAAGGAGGCCTCAGCATAATGGTATTACTTGATCCGACAACAATTATCGATATCCTTCTGATAGGATTAAGCGGGACACTCATCTGTCTTGCAGTTCACTTTATCCCTGTAGGCGGCGCGCCTGCAGCAATGGCGCAGGCTACAGGAATAGGAACCGGAACTGTGGAACTTGCGGCAGGCTCAGGACTTGTAGGCCTGATAACCTCAAGTTACATGTATGCCTATGAACCATCGGCTGATGTATATTTAGTGATGGCAGCCGGGGCAATGGGCGCTGCAATAATGCTTGCAAGCACGATGCTTGCAGGCGGTCTCATTTATGCATACGGCGTGGCTGTGCCTTTTGCTTCTGCCCAGGTTAAAAAAGACCCGATTACAGGCCAGCGGCAGGACACCTATGTATCCAAAGGAACGCAGGGACAGGGCATTCCGACCATCTGTTTCGTAAGCGGCGTTGTAGGCGCAGCGCTTGGCGGAGCAGGCGGAGGTCTCATCTATTTCGTCCTGATGGGGTACTACAGCCCGTTGATAACAACCCATGCCGCTGCAGTGGCAGGCGTATTTACCATGGGTGTATTCTATGTTAATTCAGTTATCCCGTCCTACGGCGTGGGCGGCACAATCGAAGGAGTACACGACCCCAAGTTCAAAAGGGTAGTTCCAAAAGACGTTTTCACAAGCGCTATCGTGAGCATGGTTTGCGGCATTGTAGCAATATTAATCGCCGGAGGGATGACAGCATGAGCGATGTTAAAGAAATAACCCCTATTAATCTGCTGTTATTGGGAATAATCGGAGGTCTGGTTGGAATATACGCATCGCCTCTTTTTCCACCATATACTTCGATATTCGGAGCGCTTGGAGCAATATGCGCGGTTATATGGAGTGCTGAAGCAGTAAGACGCGTTGCCAAGTACGGTCTGGGAACAGGCGTGCCCTCTATAGGTCAGATAGCTATGGGTATGGGCATCATTGCTGCCATGTTCGGCCTGGCAATAGTCAAGGTTCTGACCAAAGACCCCCGTGGAATATACGCAGGTCCAATACTGGCACTGATAACTGCTTCGATTATCGGATTCATAATAGGCTGGTTTGCCCAAAACGTGATTAAAATGAAAATCCCGGTAATGATACGATGCATGACTGAAATCGCGGCGGGAGGCGCTTTAATCATTATCGGTTTTAGCGCATCAGTAGCCGGGAATTATGATTTCGTTGGAAGTTTTATTCCCCTGGTCTTTGATAACGGCGTAATCCTTGCGGTTTTCTGGGTCGGAGCGATGGCAATGCTTCATCCATTCAACGCATGCCTTGGACCAGACGAGAAACAGAAAAGGCTTCTGTATCTTGCAGGCTCAACCGGAGCTATAACCATGGCATTGATGGGTATAGCCGCAATCATGACTCTTGGAATAATGGGCGCAGTAACATTGGTTATCGGTGTAATCCTGTGGCTCATATTCTACAAGAAATTCTGGGATGAGGTCTATAATGACGCTGCTGCGGTGGTCGGAACCGGATTGATTCCAAAGACGGAGGCATAAACATGAGTCACATAAGAGTAGCCCCGGAACTGCACTTGATATTGAATCCCACGACCGGCATAATCGCTGAAGAGCGGGATGATGTTGTGGAATATTCGTTGGATGGCGTAAAAACACAACTGGACGAGCTTGATAAAATAGTGACGGATATGATGAACCAGCTCGATCCCAAAGCGCCGCTTTTGAATATGTTCCCCGGACGAGAAAACGCTTCATATAACGCCGGGATAGTAACCAACGCATACTATGGCGCAGTAATAGGATTTATCGTATCCTTTTTATTGCTCATCCTTTTGAAGTTAGGAGGGATATAAATGGCAACTAAAGTCAAACCCGCGGCAGGATGGCCTGTCGTTAAAGGAGAATACGAATCCGGAAATCCCGAAAACCCTGTTGCTGTTACAACGTGCGGTTCGCATCTTAAGGGCGCATCGCAGATTGCCGCAGGCGCTGCGATAACAGGACCGCATAAAACAGAAAACCTCGGTATAGAGAAGATTGTCGCAAATATCATCTCCAATCCAAATATCCGCTTCCTGCTCGTAACGGGTTCGGAAGTCAAAGGACACATATCAGGTGAAGCCATAGTTAAGATACACCAGAACGGAATCAAAGATAACAGGATTGTCGGGGCTACGGGAGCTATCCCGTATATTGAAAACCTGCCTGACGATGCTATAAAAAGATTCCAGGCGCAAATCCAGGTAGTTGAAATGATTGGTACCGAGGATGAGGGCGCGATTGTTGCAAAGATAAAAGAACTTGCGGCAAAAGACCCCGGCGCATTTGCAGGCGAACCGATGATAATAAAGGTTGGTGAGAAGGAAGAGGCTGCAGAGGTTGGCGGTGTGAAACCCATGTCAGCCGAGATAGCCACAATACAGGCAAGGATTAAGGGAATCCAGGCGCAGACCATTGGAATCGGCAATCTCAACAAGCTCATGTCCGGCATCTATGCAGGAAAAATAGAAGGCATAATGATCGGCCTGGTAGTGGGATTAACCATACTTGGCATAACAATATTCGGAGGTGGTGCTTAAAATGGCAGAGAAAGAATACGAATACGGGAAAGGCGTACCTATGGTAATAGCCCCTTCAATGGCGGCCATTGAACAACTGGTTGAAGATATCAGGTACAGGGGCCAGCTCATAGCAAGGAACCAGAAACTTGAATCCGGAGTCGGGGCCACCGGCGTGATAGGATTCGTAATCGGTTTCGTGATAGTTATGGCGACGGTACTGGTTCCGGTATTGAGGTGATAATATGGCAGACAAAGTCCCGATAGTAATCGTAGATCCTGAGGACTACAAGAATATTCTCCTGAAACTGAACGAGATAGACGAAAAGATCGAGTTCACAAATTCAGAGATTCACCAGAGATATGGGAAAAAAATCGGAAGAGATATTGGAATCCTGTATGGAATATGCACTGCCCTGATGGTAGTAGTAGTATATTTATTACTTCTGCTCTCGCCTGTGCTTCCAAGATTGCAGTCATTCCTCCAGAGCGTATTATTTAAATGAGGTGCTAAGATGTTCAGATTTGATAAGAAACAAGAAGTGTTTGAATTCGGCAAAATAAAAGTCGGCGGACAGCCGGGAGAATATCCTACAGTACTGGTCAGTACGATGTTTTACTTAAAACATAAGATCGTGACCGATGAAGACAGGGGTGTTTTCGATAAGGCTGCGGCAGAGAAACTGTGGAATACACAGGAAGTAATGGGAGATACAACAGGAAATCCATATTTCAACCAGCTTGTGGGTGAAACACCTGAAGCAATCAAGAAATATATTGACTGGTTCGTGGATATCTGCGACGACATCCCGTTCCTTGTTGATTCATCAGACGGTCATACAAGGGCAGCAGCGGCAAGATACGCTAAAGAAATCGGCGTCGAAAAGCGCGCCATTCACAACTCCATCAATGCCAGCATTGGCGCAGATGAGATAAAGGCGCTCAAAGAGAGCAAGCTTACCTCGGCAATCATTCTCGCATTCAATGCCACAAACCCGAGCGTTGAAGGCAAGCTTGAAATCCTTGAGAAAGGAGGAACAGGGCAGGCAAAAGGCATGCTCGATGTCGCGAAGGAAGTTGGAATCACAAGACCTCTTGTGGACGTAGCCGCAACGCCTCTCGGAGCAGGCGCGGGCGCAACAATCAGGTCGGTTCTTGCTGTAAAAGGCAAATTGGGATTGCCGGCAGGCGGAGGTTTCCACAACATGGCTTCTGCATGGGACTGGATGAAGAAATACAAGAAAACTGACCCGGATGCCAAGACAGAGTCATGGCCGCCCGTGGACATAGGCACGAACCTTGTTGCCCAGATAATGGGCGCGAATTTCCTGCTCTACGGTCCGATAGAGAACGTAAAGCGCGTGTTCCCTGCGGTGGCGATGGTGGACATTATGCTGGGTGAAACCGCAAAAGACCTCGGTCTTAGCGTACTTGCAGAATCACACCCGATAAAGAAATTGGTGTAAGGATCACCGATTTCTTCTTTTTTATTTTTAGAATACCTTCCGAAGAAGGACTTTCAGTTACTTTATTATAAATTATTGGAGTAAATGTTTTTGGAAAAATCAGATGGTTGTTTTCACACTCTAAGGATAGTCGGTACAGCTTTAGCCATAACCCCGATTATTGCTGCCCTGCCGAAATTTTTTGTAACTTTGATCATCGGCGAGACTTTTCAATTAAGTGAGGAATACGGAGTAGCTTCAAGTCTGATGATAACCGCAGGGTTCATCCTCATTCTTTACGTGTCAGTGGAAAAATTTAAAGAGGGATACCGGGAATCGCTTGCAGAAAAACGTGATAAATAGGGTTCTCACCACAACGGAATCCTTTATACTGTTTGAATCCAATACGTTCAGGGATAAATTATGGCGAAGTGGACCCTACTGATTATCTTAATGCTGTTACTGCCCGTAGCGAGTGCAAGTTACCCGAAACTCAATGGTTTTGTTACTGATAATGCCAATATTATAGACCCGGTATATAAGGATAAGATAACACAGCTTGCGCAGAATATTGAAAAAGAAAGCACTGTGGAGATTGCCGTAGTCACCGTAGATTCTCTTGATGGGGAATCGATAGAGATGTATGCGGTAAATCTCTTTGAGCAGGCAGGAATCGGGAAAAAGGATAAAGACAACGGTCTTTTGATCCTGGTAGCAAAACAGGAACGGGAATACAAGTTTGAAGTCGGCTACGGGCTTGAAGGCACTGTCACGGACAGCATGAAGGTTAATATCGGGGACAGGATTATCGTGCCGAATTTCAGGAACGGTGAATACGGTAAAGGCATATACGAGTCAATGGTGGTAGTCGAAGGGCTGGTCAAAGGTAATCAAGAAGTAGTATCGCAATACAGCATGCCATCGAATCCACCCCCACCACCGTACAATCCCCCGCAAATGAACGATCAGGGGATGGAAACCAACTGGGGCGGCATTGTTTTCTTTGTTGCAATAATATTTTTTATTATCATCTTGAATGCAATGAACAGACCAAAATATGATGAAGAATGGAGAAGAAGGCATCGCTATAGAGAACGCCTTGAGATTCCAATTGGCGGAGGCTGGAACTGGGGTTCTGGCGGGGGAGGGGGCTGGCATGGTGGCGGCGGCTTCGGAGGAGGATTTGGCGGAGGCGGGTCAGGAGGCGGTTTCGGGGGATTCGGCGGTGGAAGGTCGGGCGGCGGAGGATTTGGTGGTAAGTGGTAAAGTTTACGAGGAGATAATATGGAGATAGAAGCAAAAATTAAAGAACTGCTTGGAGAAAATCTGGTAACGCTTGCAGAATATTATACAGGTGATGAAACAAACCTTCTTGCAATTTGCAACACCCTTGATTTTGATGAGCTGCAAAAGCTCAAGAAGCTTAAGGAAATACCTTTTATTTTTACAAAAGAAGAGCTCACGGACGGGGTGGACGTATTTCCAATCGAGTTTTTAAATATCAGGCAGAATCACAAGATACATTATGGCGATGACATACTGAAGGATATAGAGATATCCAAAGAAAACCTGCGCCACCAGCTTGAATTCGAGTTTCGCTCAAAGCTGATTCACCTTCGCAGGCAATATCTCCAATTAAAAGACAGGCATCTTGAAACTCTCATCCTTTCAGCAGTCCCCACGCTTGTACCGATGATTGGCGGGCTGATATACCTTAAAGATTTACATTATATCGATACACAGGATATGTTCAAGGCTGTTTCAGAAGGTTATGGCATAGACGTGCAGGTCTTAAAAGAAATCCATGATATACGGCTGGGAAAAGCCAAAATAAAGAAAGATAAAGAGCAATATATCAGGGAACTCGTCAGGGTACTTACTGCCATAGGTGAAATTGTTGACCATCTCAAGGTGACGGAATGAGTTCAAAAACGTTACTTGCTGTTGTATTTGTCTTCGTATTGTTGTTCGGCGGCTGGTTCTTTGTTACATATAACGGTCTAGTGTCAGCCCAGGAGGGTGTTGATGCGCAATGGTACCAGGTGGAAAACCAGTACCAGCGCCGTGCAGACCTTATACCAAATCTTGTTGAAACCGTGAAAGGGATTGTAGCACATGAAGATCAGACGTTTACCGAGCTGGCAAAATATCGCGCGGAATGGAATGCAGCTACAACCCAGGAAGAGAAAATAGCGGCTGCGAAAAGTATGGATTCAGCTCTTTCAAAGTCGGGTTTACAGGTTATTGTAGAAAACTATCCCCAGCTTAAGTCAAACGAGAACTTCCTTGCATTGCAGGCGCAGCTTGAAGGTACGGAGAACCGCATCGCAGTGGAACGAATGAGATATAACGAGAAGGTCAGGGATTACAACATTCAGCTAAAGAGGATGCCCACATCTATCGTAGCAAATATGTACGGCTTCAAGGATAAAACATATTTCGAGGCAGAAAGAGGGGCAGAAGAAGTGCCTGTCGCGACTTTTGGCACGCCTGCCGCCACACCCGTCCTGACGCCCGGGACAACAACTCCTGTAGCGTCTGCAAGTGTCGAACTTTACGGTGAGAAGACGAATGTGGATATAGGGGAAGATATTATTCTAAAGTTATCAGCGGTCAATCTTATTACAAAACCAGTGATGACAGTCCAGGTGATTTTAATCCCTCCTTCGGGTATGTCGGTAACGTCTTCGGAATTCGCAACTTCAGGCGCAGGCCAGTTCACTACGACGTATAAGCTTGACCCTGGCGGCGCAAGGGATATAGAAGTAAGGATAAAGACGAGCCAGGCAGGGGATTTCACGGTGAGAGGCAGGGTTATATATTATTTTGGAGATAATACATCAACTGCGGAAGACCATACGCTTGAACTTCCCATAAAAGTAAGAGCTAAAAACCCAATCGGCGGATAACATTTCTTATTTTTTCTCTTGAGTGGAACTTAGTAAAAAAATGTACCATGAAAATGATTATTAACTCACGGTGAGTGAAAAGCAGGTTCGTATCAGCTATTCGGTTAAAAAAGTTCGGTGAACATGGAAATATTCTCAATTATCCTGATTGTGGTTGGTCTAATTATATTCGAGACCATAAGCAGCATCGATAACGCTGTAATCAACGCAGAAGTACTTTCCACGATGTCTATGAAAGCCAGACGGTGGTTCTTATTCTATGGACTGCTTTTTGCGGTTTTTGTTATAAGGGGAGCGCTGCCCTGGCTTATTGTATGGGTAACTAACCCATCGCTGGGACCGGTTGGCGCATTGACTGCAACGTTCAGTGATGACCCCGAAATAGCAAGGGTAATTGAGGAATCTTCGCCGTTTTTACTTGTCGGTGGAGGGATTTTTCTTATTTTCCTGTTTTTCCACTGGCTGTTCATCGAGGCAAAAAATTATGGCCTGCGCGGCGAGAGGTTTTTCCACCAGCATGGCGTATGGTTCTTCGCGATTGTCTCCATAATCCTGACGGTCATAGTCTGGTTTGCCTTAAAACAGCATCCGTTCATGGCATTCGGCGCAGTTGTCGGGTCAACGGCTTTTTTCATAACCCACGGCTTTAAGCAGAATGCCGAAGAGCATGAAAAAGAACTCGTAGGCGGCACGAACATGAGCGACTGGAGCAAAATCCTGTACCTTGAGGTTATTGACGCAACATTCTCCATAGACGGCGTGGTGGGAGCGTTTGCATTCACGCTGTCTGTGCCTCTGATTCTGATTGGCAATGGCATCGGGGCTTTTGTGGTAAGAGAACTGACTGTGAGCAATATCGACAGGATCAAGAGATACATTTACCTTAAAAACGGGGCAATGTATTCCATATTTTTCCTGGGAATAACGATGGTGCTCAAAAGTTTCGGGGTCGTTGTACAGGAATGGGTGTCGCCTCTGATAACAATAGGTGTAATCGGGTATTTCTTCTACAAATCCAGACAGTGTTTATAAATCCTAATAAGCATATAGATTGGAGCGATGAAAGCCATCTTATTTGACCCATTTTCAGGCGCATCAGGCGATATGATTATCGGCGCTCTCCTCGATCTCGGGGCTGACCCACAAAAAGTCAGGGAAGCAATGGAGTCAGCCGCGCATGTCGGGGTTGAATTTTCAAGAGCCGCTAAAAAGGGTATTTCGGCGCAGTCGGTCAATGTGGTCACGAAAAAAGAGGGGAGCATGACATTGGGGGAAATCCTTGAGCGCATCAGTTCACTTGAACTTCATCCGGAGATAATTAAAGATGTGATTTCGGTTTTTAACATCCTCGCGAAAGCTGAATCAAAAGTCCATGGAACAAGTCTTGATAAGTTGCACTTCCATGAACTGGGTCAGGAAGATGCGATTGCGGATATTGTAGGGGCCTGTGCGGCTTTCCATGACCTTGGTTTAAAAAAGTACAGGATATACTGCACTCCAATCTCGGTGGGCATGGGATTTATTGAGTTCTCGCACGGGAAATTCCCTGTACCTGCCCCGGCTGCGCTTGAAATCCTGAAGGAATATTCCCTGCCCTGGCAGCCAGGCCCGGTCGAAGGGGAATTACTCACGCCAACTGGTGCAGCGCTGCTTGCCTATTTTGTCAATGAAAAAGGAACATGTCCTCCCATGAAAACAGAACGCATAGGTTATGGAGCGGGAAGCAGAGACCTCTTTATTCCCAATGTGCTTCGAATCATCGCAGGAGAAATAGATGATGCGCTTATCTCTGATAGAATCGAGATGCTTGAGACAAACGTTGATGATGTCACGGGTCAGGTGCTGGGTAACCTTATTGATGAGTTGCTGAGTGCGGGTGCAAAGGATGTATCCATAATCCCGGCTACAATGAAAAAAGGGCGAAGCGGTCATATTATCCAGGTAATTGCAAAACCTGAGGATTCCGGGAAGCTTGCAAGAAAAATAATTGAGGAAACCGGTTCTCTCGGTGTCAGGATAATCCCAGTAAAACACAGGTTGATAGTCCAGAGGGAGATGGGGAAAGTGGATATAACAATTAACAACCGGATGTTTCCAATAGCTGTTAAAGTTGCCAGGGATATGCGGGGGGTCCTGCTGAATATATCGGCCGAATTTGAGGATTGTAAAAAAACTGCCCGGGAATCCGGCGTTCCTGTAAGGGAGGTCATCCGGATTGCAGAAGAGAAGGCGCGGCAGGTTTTTTCCTGAGCGCGCGTTTGATATCCATCCTGTATGTCCAGTCTTTTTGCATGTACTTACCCAGTAATTGATTTGCCATATCAGCTTCAGACAAAGTCAACTGCCCATCCTCTGTCTGTATGCCAAGCGCTTTTTCAAACCCCTGCCTCAATACTTTTTTAATATTTTCAATATCAGTAATGCCCATATCCTTAAGGGTTATCATCCCTTCCCTCGCAGAAAATACGGGTCGAAGGTTTTTTGTGGGATTTTTCAATACTTTATCCATCAGCTCAAAATCAAAATCCAATAACAGGCTGCCATTTACCAGCACTGCACCGTCAATGCGCCCCTGTGCATTCCCGGAAATCTTCTTACCTTTTGAATAGACTGCGTTGCGCGTAGGTTCAATTTCACCGCTTTCACCAAAAGTTTCAAGAGCGATAACCACTCCGGTCAGGACTTTTGTATATGCGGATTGAATATCGCCTGGAATCACGCCGCCCTCCCGTCCGATTACGGAATAAAGTACCTGATTATCATCACAGAAACCGCACCCGCCTCCGAGTATCCTTCGTACTATCCCGATGTTGCTTCGATTGCAGAAGTCCGCATGAATCTCATCCTCTACGCACTGATGATACCCAAGATACACAACAGGAGACCGGACGCGCCAGAAAAGGATAGTTTCAGGCGATGAACCTGCGCCTACATGCTTTGCCATGGTTTCAAAAAGTGCCGCGCTATAGAAGCCGTCAATCATATCGAGGTCAATGAAACGCCACTTCATTCAATTTTTCCTGCCTGATATTATGAAAAAGCCGTTCCTTTTGGTTAACCACTTTAATTCGGATAAAAAAATTTGAAGCTTTCCTGTTCCGGTACGCGGATGTGAACCAATATAAGTTACATTATTTTTATTGAACCAGCCAATTACCTCCCCGACTGAATGATAACTCTCATAGGGGTTGGCATACTTATCTGCAGCATAAGCCTGTTCATGCGTATTCTTGAATTTTCCCTTGTATATCGAGGTTTCAACAAACGACATTCGCTTCTGGATATCCTCGCCTGCATTCAATTTTATCCATAGCCTTCGTACCCTGTGGATGAATCTGCCGTATTGATTATATAATCCAACGGTAATAGTCCCGCCTGGTTTACAAAGTCCTGCAAGCACACAAAAACGCATATATGGGTCGCTGGTATGATGCAGTACCCCGAGACATAATATGTGGTCAAACTTTTTTTCGGTTTTGAATTCTGCGATATCACACCTGTTAAAATCAACCTTTAATTTGAATTTTTCCGCAAGTCTTCTTCCTGCCTCAAGCGAGGAACTGCTGAGGTCAAGCGCAGTCACGCTGGCGCCGTGATATGAAAAATAGCACGACTTTTCTCCTGTCCCGCAGCCAGCGTCAAGCACTTCTTTCCCGCAAAGAGAGCGGGGCTCCAATTCCGCCGTGGAAAAGATTTTTGACATGACATTTGCGTGGAGTTTACTTACAAGGTCGCGTTCATTGCGGATTGGGAGAGAGGGATATGGGTATCTTTCATACAGAATGTTTACAGAGCGGGCAATTTCGTCCATCGACCCAATGTTGGAGAGAGATGATTTATAGGTTTTGTTTTATGAAAATTAGTTTGGATTGTAACTGAATGATTGTAACGAAAACTTCTAAAAAAAAAGAAAATGTGAAGGGATTGCTCCCTTCGAATTTATATATTTACTTTCTCTGTCTCAGCACAAGGAACGCTACTGCAAGCAAGCCTGCAATTGCTAATCCTGCCTCAAAGCCCGGCTCTTTTGCCGTTGCGGTTGGGGCTGGAGTTGCTGTCTGAGTTACTGTGGTTACTGCTGTTCCGGTTGCTGTAACAGTTTGATTTCCTGCTGTTACGTTTCCTGGCTTAGACACATTTCCGGTTCCGGTTGGTGTCGGTGTTCCTGTTGTTGTTCCTACGCCTATCTGGTAGTCAACCTTGGGGTAGAATCTCAGGTATGAACTGTTATCTGCTACCCTGAACTTCATGTTTCCACCGATGTCGATCGTTGCGTCTGTGGATAGACTTATTGAGTTGTCTTCGTTCCAGAGAACGATTGTTCCGGTGGATGACCCGTCATCCGTAACCTTTAATATTCCATATTTATCGGCGCTCTTGACTTCTGTGATACTTGTCGAGACTGCCCATGTGTATCTGAGCTGTACCATATCGCTCGTAGCACCTGCGAACACACTGTCAACGTATGTCACGAACAGTGGTACATCAGACTCGCCTGCAATGCTCTTCTCAATATAGGTATAGACCTGACCCTGAGCAATTACCTTGTCGTCTTTCTTGACGCCGTCCTTGCTGAGTACAAGCCATGCCTGTCTTGGGGTTGCCTTGGCATCGATTGACTGTGCGGTCAATGTCCAGCCGTCTCCGATATCCCATGTCTCGCCTACAGTCAGGCTCTTCTTATCAGATGAGGATGAACCCTGTTCTATTATTAATTTAGCCAGTTTGTTGGCTTTGCCATTCACAGCTACGTACGGTTCGGCAAACCATCCAAGTTTAGCGTAGTGCGTTCCGGCTACACCTGAGGTTTGTTTTGTTCCGCTTGAATCGAGACCTTTCTCGACAAAGTTGTTTGTTTGATTTGCGTCGTTAACTTTGTACCGGACGAATCGCCGTGTTGTGTTGTAGTATACTGTCTGTTTGGTGATATTTCTATTACCATTAACCAAGATTGCGGTTGTGTTTGTTGCATTGATATTCAAAGTTTCGCTCTGCAGACCTTCCTTTAAATCATACCAGAAGCCTGCAAAGTTATACGCGGTCCAACCGGTTCCCAGTGTTGAATTTGCGCCAATCGCTGGATAATGAGACTGGTTGTCATAGACTTCACCTCTGACCTCATATGGACCAGGTGTCGTTATCGTGACCATTGGATAGAATCTCAGGTATGAACTGTTATCTGCTACCTTGAACTTCATGTTTCCACCAATGTCAACCGTTGCGTCTGTGGATAGACTTACTGCCCGCCCATCGGTTTGACACCGATCTGTTGGTCCCCGTGCGATCCAGAAAGACCATCTATGTCCGTTTTGATCTCAACGATTATTCCATCCCTCCAGCTGCTGTCGGCCGCCAACTCCTACTGGCCGCTTCCGGGACAACGATCCGTATCCTCGATGGGAATCAGGAGATTGCCCGGCATCGCCGAACCTATGATAGCCGGCAACAGGTGCTCGATCCCGCACACCAGGATGAGTTGCTGAAAGAAAAACGCAAAGCCCTGGGTTCTACCCGCGGCAGTCGGCTTTCTCAGGCTATTCCGGAAAGCGAGGAGTTCCTCGACGAAGCTTTTAAGCTTGGAGAGTCGGCCCGGCGGCAAACCAACCAACTGCTGCACCTCTTGGATCTTTACGGAGCCGGAGAACTGCGGGCGGACATTTGTGAAGCGCTAGCTCGCAAAACACCCCGCGTCTCCTCTGTTCAGTTCATTCTGAATCAAAGGCGCCGTGCCAATAAACGTCGAAACCCCTCTCCGGTCGACTTGTCCCGTCACCCGGAACTCGAACATATATCTGTCACCCCTCATAACCTGGAGACCTACGATGCCCTTACCAAAGACTCAGACGACCCCGAAGATGAGTAACCTGCAATTGAGCCTCGATAAGATCGGATTGCGGGCCATCGCGCAAAATCTCGACGACTTCATCGCCCGTGCGATCAAAGGACAATGGTCCCCTCAGATGTTGCTGGAACAATTATCGAGACTGGAAACCGAAGATCGTTCGCATCGAAGTCTCATCCGTCGCCTGAGCCTTTCCGGAATCAAAAAACTCAAACCCATGGCCGACTTCGACTGGAACTGGCCTAAGAAAATCGAAAGGAATGTCATTGAACGTGCCCTGACACTGGACTTCATCAAGGAAGCCCGCAATTTAGTCCTGATCGGGCAAAACGGCCTGGGCAAAACCATGATTGCGAAAAACATCTGCCATGCGGCAGTCTTGGCTGGACACTCTGTCATGTTTCGCACGGCTTCTGCGATCATCGAAGACCTGCAGTGCGAATCGCCAACCGAACGAAAAAGGAAACTGCGCAATTACGCCAATGCCGGACTCATCTGCATTGATGAGGTAGGCTATCTCTCCTATGACGATAATGCCGCAGACCTCCTTTTCGAAGTGATCAACCGCCGTTATGAACACCGTTCTTTGATTGTGACTACCAATCGTGGGTTCAAGCAATGGAACGAAGTCTTTCCCAATGCTTCCTGCATTGTCACTCTCGTGGACCGGCTCACGCATCATGCGGATGTGACCAGTATCGAGGGAGACAGTTATCGCTTCCACGAAAGCGAATCGGAAGCAGCGGCCCGGAGGAAAAAATGATCCGGCAAGATAACACTGAATTTCTGTCTGCGGTTTTGAAGCTTTACCTGAATCTTGCGGAAACCCCGCCCAGGGCAAGCACGAATGACAGAAAAAGCGCAGCTGAATTGCATGCCCGCGGTATCTCTTTGGCGACTGTCGAGTCTGCACTCCTGCTTGCATCTATGCGCAGGCTTGCTCGATCACCCGACATGCCACCACTATCTCCGATTCGTTCATTGGCATACTTTTTTCCCGTGATCGACGAGGTCCTCGCCAATCCACTCCCAGAGAGTTATCTCGATTATTTACGCCGGAAAGTAGTACTACTCAGCGGCAGAAGAAAAATCAACTGACCTTATGCAGCCATCCTCCTCGGAGGCGCTTTGGTGAAAACCGGCGTAGGGGAGGATGATGCGGAGTTCGGCCAGTGTCCAGGAAAATACGTTTTGTCGTGTTCGGTAACAGGCGATCAAGGTTCTGCCTGAAGAGTCATATTTAAAGCTGAACTGAGAGGAGTAAATACGGGAAATTTGTCA
>JAPZAO010000092.1 GCA_027460615.1 Candidatus Methanoperedens sp. | reverse complement strand
CGCCGTGCCGGAAGAAAATCCTGCGCCCCGACAATTTCACCGCGCGCGCCAGTTCAACATCCTCGAGCAGGCTGCTCGCCACGGCTGCATGTCCTCCCACCGCGTCGTAAGTGGAAGCACGGGCTTGCGGTTCACTTGTCAGAGAAATGCCCTGTGTGCGGGCACACTACATCGCTTGCAGGTCCGCTGTGGCTTGGCAGGCTGCATGACAGCGATTTTTGCGGGGAGTTGCTCGGTGAGATTGAAAAACGGGGATTTAAGGAAGCTCTGAAGCTCATAGCCACATGCAGGGATGAGCTTGATATTCCGATGCATTACGATTATCACAAGCTCTGCAAGTCGCTCGGGATTACGGCGATGCCTACTGATGAGCTTATCCTGGCTTTGAGAGAGAGGGGTTTTCGGGCTTCGCGCACGCATTTTTCCGGGATTTCGTTCAAGACGGATGCGGGGATGGAGGAGATAAAAAAAACTGTTTTGGAACTGGCGCGCTGAATGTGAAAACACTGGCAGAATTGAATTTTAGCCTTGGATAAATGTTGTTATTCCGCAAGAGCCAGTCCTTCTATCCATTCAAAATGTTCCCTGTTATTGGTGAGCAGTTTGTATCCGTTCTGCAGGGCAATAGCCGCAATAAGCAGGTCCCGAATCTCTATCATTTTACCCTTAGCTCTTTTTTCTGCAAATATCCTTCCTGCGGTTTCCATGCTCTCTTCCCGCGTATGGAGTAGCGTCAAAGTCTTAAGAAGCCCTTTTGTCGATGAGATGTTCCTGTTCTTATCCCTTGAATTGTATGCGCCGAAGTACAGTTCAAAAGCGTTTATATCAGTAGTCGCAAGCTCTTCTTTTTTTTCAAGCTCCCGTATTTTGCTGACAGCATACTCCTTATTCCTTAGTAGATCAATCAGGACATCGGTATCTATTACAATTCCCATCTTTTCCAGCTTTCCTTTAATTCCTTTTTGATTTCAAGAAGTTCCTTTTCATCCATCTCCCATCCGCCAGCGAACTGGCTTGGCTTGTTTTTTATACTCTTCAATAAATACCTCAATGCTTCATCAATAGACACCGGTCTCTTTAATTCCTTCACCAAATCTCCTACGATGACGTTTATATTCTCGTATGTTTCATCTCTGATTTTAATAGTTTTGAATGGCACTTTTACCACCTTATCTACATGGTTCCATAATATTAAATAGTTTTTCTTGTATTATTAAAGTTTTCTTGTGATATTAAAGACCTTTCAAAAATACGCCGTTCATTCAAGTTTAATGCGAATAATCCCGAAAAATACCATAAATTAAAATAACAATCCATCCAATTAAGCCACAGAAACTATGGCTCCTGTAAAACTCACAGACACAACCCTCCGCGACGCCCACCAATCCCTCATCGCCACACGCATGAGAACAAGAGATATGCTTCCCATTGCAGAAAAGATGGACGAGGCAGGCTTTTTCTCGCTCGAAGTATGGGGCGGGGCGACATTTGATTCTTCGATACGCTATTTAAATGAAGACCCGTGGGACAGGCTCAGGGCGCTTAAAAAGGTCATCAGGAAAACCCCGCTCCAGATGCTCCTTCGCGGCCAGAACCTTGTGGGTTACAGGCATTATTCTGATGACATTGTTGTCAAATTCGTGGAACATGCCGCCGAATCCGGCATTGATATCTTCAGGATTTTTGATGCTGTGAACGACATCAGGAACATGGAAGTGTCAATCAAAACCGCAAAGCGCACAGGAGCGCATGTGCAGGGCACTGTGTGTTATACAGTAAGCCCGGTTCACCCGATTCCGCTGTATGTCAAAATGGCAAAGGAGCTTGAGGAAATGGGCTGCGATTCACTATGCATCAAGGACATGGCAGGTCTCATCTCACCGCAGAACGCCTTTGACCTTGTGAGCGCCCTGAAAGAAGAAATCAGCATTCCTGTTGACCTGCACAGCCATTGCACGAGCGGGATGGCTCCCATGAGCTACATGTTTGCATGCGAGGCAGGGGTTGATATTCTTGATACGGCTTTCTCGCCCTTTGCCTGGGGCACATCGCAGCCACCAACGGAAACGACCGTAGCCGCACTGCGCGGTACGCCTTATGATACAGGACTTGACCTGCTTCTTCTCACAGAGATAAAGAAATACTTCGAAGAATTGAAAGAAAAATATCGCGGCATCCTTGACCCCATTTCGGAAAGGATAGACACCAATGTGTTGAAATACCAGATTCCTGGGGGGATGCTCTCAAATCTCGTATCGCAGTTAAAAGAGCAGAATGCGCTTGACAAATATGAGGCTGTCCTTGCCGAGATGCCGCGGGTGCGTGAAGAACTGGGTTATCCTCCGCTTGTTACGCCCACGAGCCAGATTGTAGGCACGCAGGCTGTTCTTAACGTGCTGATGGGTGAGCGCTACAAGGTCGTGCCGAAAGAAGTGAAGGATTACGTCAAGGGTTTGTACGGCCGCACGCCTGCACCGATAAGCAGGGAGATAATCACTAAAATACTCGGGGATGAAAAACCCATTACATGCCGGCCCGCCGACCTTTTGCCCCCAGAGCTTGACAGGGTGACAAAAGAGGCGCAAGCTCTCGGAATTGTCAAAAAACCCGAGGATATCCTGACGTATGCGCTGTATCCGGCGATAGCTCCAAAATTCTTGCGCGGGGAAGCTAAGGAAGAGACACTTGAAGCTCCCAAACCGAATAACGGGAAATCTGCGCCCCTGCCAACCGAGTTCAAGGTGGAGGTTGACGGCGATTTATTCAATGTTAAAATCCTTTCCGCCGGAGGCGGAATGTCGGTTCGCCCGGCAGAAGCGGCGGAAAGGCCAAAAACAGTGGACGGCGCCGTTACGGCGAGCATGCAGGGGATGGTGCTGAAGATAAAAGTGAAAAAAGGCGATTCCGTGGCCAAGGGCGATGTCGTGATGGTTCTTGAAGCCATGAAGATGGAAAACAATATCCATGCGCCTCATGCAGGTGCGGTGAAAGACATATTAGTTAAAGAAGGCAGCACAGTAAGCGCAGGGGATGTATTGTTCGTAATCGGGTGAGATATGTTCAGGAAAGTGCTGATAGCAAACCGCGGTGAAATCGCAATCCGTGTCATGCGTGCGTGCAGGGAGCTTGACGTTAAGACTGTTGCGGTTTACAGCGAAGTTGATAAGAATGCCCTGTTTGCAAAGTATGCGGATGAAGCCTATCCGATTGGTCCTGCCCCTGCAATCCAGAGCTACCTGAACATGGATGCCATACTCGATGTTGCGCATAAAACAGGAGCGGAAGCAATTCATCCCGGTTACGGCTTCCTTGCCGAGAACCCCGAATTTGCAGGCAGGTGCGAGAAAGAAGAAATAAAATTCATAGGCCCTTTGAGTCAAACAATTAAAAGCGTGGGTAGCAAAATTGAAGCCAAAAAAACCATGAGAGCCGCGGGCATCCCGGTCATACCCGGAAGCGAGAATGGTATCGAGAACGTGGATTCAGCAGTGGAAGTTGCAGAAAAGATAGGTTATCCTGTCATCGTGAAAGCTTCGGCAGGCGGCGGCGGCAT
>JAPZAO010000091.1 GCA_027460615.1 Candidatus Methanoperedens sp. | reverse complement strand
AATGGATTTACATCAACTATCGTAGTAGCTGAACTCAGCGTCGGCGCCTATCTTTCACAAAAAAACGATGCTCTGGAGAATACTCTTAAAATATTATCCACAACTTCTATAATAGACCTCGACAAAGAAATCGCTATGCTTGGCGGAAAAATCTATTCTGAACTTGTACGTGAAGGTAAAGAAATAGAATTGAATGACTGCCTGATTGCCGCAACTGCATTATCTTCGGGAATTAAAGAAATAGTTACTAGAAATGTTGATCATTTCAATAAAGTCAAAGGTCTAAAAGCCGTCACTCCTGAAGATATTGGTTTTTAATTTAAAGAGTTTAAACCTATAATTTGTCATACAACGTCCTCTTCTCCCGAAGCCCGGCGCAGGTTGGCGAGATTCCTGGCATCCTTGCACTCAATCAACAACATTCAGGCTTCAAACCTCAAAACCCAGCGCCGAACAGTATAAAATAATTCAACGACGCCTATTCCCAGACCCTGGCGCCACAAAATGAAGCGCCTCAAAATCTTCGCGCCCTCTGTGTCCTTTGCGATGATTCATCGACCAAAGCCGCAAAGCGCGCAAAGAACGCCAAGCACAGCTTGCTAAAATTTTAATCTGAGTTCGTACAAGTTTGCACGAGTTCGTTGTTTATAGATGATGCACCGCCACAAATAGACACAGGCGCATCCTGTCCCCTCACCCGAATGCCCGGCGCAGGTCGGGAAAAACAGATAGAACGATTCTCATTTATCCCCCTCCATCTACCCTGAATATCCACACACTCCAACCCGTGGGGAGTTCACCACAGGCAGCAATACTTCTTCACCGCATTTATGGTCAGGAGCACAATCTTTACAAACCCAGCCTTCTCCTGAATGGCTGCATTGTCTGCAAATATACGTTGCGATTTTCCCGCATGAATCACAATTGACTAAAGGCGGCTCATTTCGTGCGAGGATATTAATCGATCTGTCTGAATCTTCAATTTCCCGTTCATTTACTACTTTAAGTTCAAGGTAAGTGGGGCTTCCAAAATCATATTCATAATAAAATTCTTTTCCAGGCCTCAAAACCTTTTCCAGCAAATAATTCATGCTTTTATCGTTTCTAAAATTTTCATCTGTTTCTGACATATACCTTTTCCCATCTATTGTAAAGGCGCTCAAATGCCAACAGCACTCAACCCAGGTATCCCTGAGAAAAACATCAAGTCCTCTAAGAAGAGAATTTGCAGGAACTTCAAAGTACATCCAGTATTCATGCAAAAAGCTTCCCTTAACCAGAATCGTGAATAATCTCGTTTGTATCGGCACAGAAAAACCTGAAGGCTTTCGGGCAGGATGTTTTTGCAAGCATTGTACCAGGTGCTTTTTCATTGCGGTTTTACCGAATACACTTCCGCACAAGGAGCAAATACCATTTGTTTTTTGAATTTTGGGTTTTCGTGCTGTCATGTTGTGATGCCTCGATTAATCTTGGAATACTGACCAGAAATAGTTGATACCAATATATATTATAATTCATTATTTGTGGGTGAAAATGGCAAGCCATGCCCTATGATCTCCACCACTAACCTTCCCCGCCCATCGCCCCGATGCCCGGCGCTGGTCGAATAAACCCAAAGAAGCTTCCCTAATACATCTCCTCAGGCTGCCGCTCTCTAAAACCGCGCGCCTCCCCTGCCCGCCGGCGCCGTCCTTCAAATACAGACTCGGAAAGTCTATTCCAGATTCCAGACTTTCGGGTAAAGAGGATACAGCTTTGGTAAGCCCCATGTCCCACAGCTTAATTTCTGCAAAGTTTTATATATTCTGAAAATAATTATCTCTTAAGATTTGAGGCTGTTTTGGTAGCAGCATTTACAGCAGTAAAAATTTGTCTATTTCTGCGGTTATGTTTGCCCTTGACAGTTGAAAATCGAAAGTTAAGGATGTGTAAATAGTGAAAGAATTTCAGGAAAGAAATGCTCCGGTAACAGCCGGGGAATCATATGACGTATCGATTGATGACATAGCAAAAGAAGGCGACGGCATTGCCAGGGTCGAGGGTTTTGTAATCTTTGTACCCGGGACAAAAGTCGGCGATAAAGTTAAGATCAAAGTAAGTAAAGTGATGCGAAAATTCGCAATTGCAGAGAAAGTAGAATAAATTTTATTTTTTTCTACTTTTTCAGGTAGTATCTTTTTACCATTTTTATTATTTTTACTTTTGGTTTTTTATACTGTTTTTTCTTATATCATTAAAAAAGTTCATGAGTGAATACTTTACGCGCTCAGGTTCAACATCGACTATCTCATTCCGTTCTTCTTCCGGAAAAATATTGAAAACCGAATATTTTCCCCATCGTTTGACGGACGAGGATGTGTACCGCCCATCCAGAAGCACCCTCACGCCATAATCAGAAGGCGAGCGCACGACCCGTCCAAGAGCCTGTCTTACTTTCCTGATAGTCGGGATTTCAATCGCATAATCCCAGCCGTGCCCGAATTCCGCCTCGTATGCAGCCTCGATTGCCCGCATCCTGTCAGAAAGGGCAGGATAACCTACACCTACTATTACTACCGTTCTCCCCCTTCCATCCTTATAATCCACTCCTTCCGTGAGAGTACCCCACATATAGGATATCAGCACCGCTTTTTTGCCCGCCTCGCCTATCCTGAAGAACTCTTCCCTGATTTGCTGCGCTGAAACGCCAACCTCGTCAAGGAAGACCTGGACATTACATTTAATCCTGTTCCTGTACTGCGAAGCTTCATGAAAGCTCGGGAAGAAGATAATCACATTGCCATCTGATTGCTCAATAATATCATTCAGGACTTTTGTTACCAGTTCTTTTGTCAGGTCCCTGTCTTTAGCAAAAAGCGGTGGAACCGATGCGGCTATTGTCAGGCGTTTTTCTTTCGGGAAGCTTAGCCCGAAAGCAAGCTCACAGGTCTCCCGCGAGATACCAAGCGTTTTCTTGATAGTCTCAAAAGGTGCAAGGGTGGCTGACATCAGCACTGCCGAATGAACTGAATTAAACAAAGGCTCTGTGACATTTTTCGGGATGCAGGTGAATAATTCAAGTCTTCCGTATATCTCCCTGTTATGGCGCCTCACGCTTAAAATCGGATAATGGCTCCTGTCATTTGAGGATTTCATGTAACTGGAAAGAAAGACGGCTGCAGCCATCGTGCTTGATATTTTCTTTATAGGGCTTTTCCCTTCATTGAATTGTTTTTCGTAAAAAGCATCGATAGTCAATCCGAAACTCCTCATGCGTTCGATGGTTTCATCTGGTTTTTTTATCCCCGCCCCCTCCAGCGCTTTTAGAAGCTTAGCCCTGAACATATCTGTCCTTTCTTCGGGGTCGGCAATTCTGAGGTCATACCAGTCATCCCCCACCCTTTCCCTTTCCCCGAACTTCTTATCGAGAATGTAATTATACGTGGACTTCAGCGTATCCATAAGGACACGCAGAAAAATTTCGACGTCCTGTGACGGCAAAATATCATTATTTGCCTCGATCTCGTCAAGCGCCCTGTTTATTGTGAGTTCTGCCAGCTTCATGGACGAATGCGAACGCGCTGCCGCCTCGATATTATGGGCTTCGTC
>JAPZAO010000090.1 GCA_027460615.1 Candidatus Methanoperedens sp. | reverse complement strand
AAAATATATTAATTTGTTATTCTCGGAGAAAAAAATGAAGGAAATAAGAATACATGGTCGCGGCGGGCAGGGATCCGTGACTGCCGCCGAACTTTTAGCTGTGGCTGCTTTTGAAGACGGGAAATACAGCCAGGCTTTTCCCGCTTTTGGCGTGGAAAGGCGGGGTGCGCCCGTAACGGCTTTTGTACGCTTAAACGATAAACCAATACGATTGCGCAGCCAGATATACGAACCCGATTATGTCATAGTGCAGGACGCCACGCTCGTAGATGTTGTTAACGTTGCAGCCGGGGCTAAACCTGAAGGTTTTATTCTTATTAACACCGAAAAAAGCCCCTCGTCTTTCATTCTCAATACCAAAGCCCCTGTAAAAACGCTTGACGCTACAAAACTGGCAATGGATATCATCGGAAAACCTATTGTCAATACCATCCTTGCGGGAGCATTCGCAGGAGTTTCTGGTCTCATAAATCCCGAATCTATAAAAAATGCAGTTATGGAGCGGTTCCCCGGGAAAGTTGGAGAAAAAAATGCGGCCGCTATCCAGGCTGCATATGACCTCATGGAGGCCCAGCGATGAAACTTGTGATAAAAACAGTGACCAAGCCGGGAAGCACGCGGGCGAATAAAACGGGAGCATGGCGTTCGTTCATGCCTGTTTTTGACCATAAGTTGTGCAGCAAATGCGGCATTTGCGCAATATATTGCCCTGAAGGGGTAGTGTACAAACTGGAAAATGGGTTTTTTGAACCCGATTATGAATACTGCAAAGGGTGCGGCATCTGCGCAAACGAATGCCCCAAGAAAGCTATAAAAATGGTGCTGGAGGGAAAATGAGGAAAAATATGGTTGTTGTTGAAGGTTCGTATGCAGTAGCCCATGCTGTCAAGGTATGCAAGCCCAATGTGATTTCAGCTTATCCGATAACCCCGCAAACGCATATCGTTGAAGACCTGGCGCAATTCGTTGCCGACGGCGAGATGAACTGCGAGTACATGAACGTGGAATCGGAGTTCTCCGCAATCTCAGCGCTGATAGGGGCAAGTGCCGCAGGCGCGCGCACATATTCCTCAACGACCTCGCAGGGGCTTGCGCTGATGCATGAGGCATTATTCAATGCGTCCGGCATGAGGCTTCCCATCGTTATGACCGTAGTTAACAGGGCATTGAGCGCACCCATCAATATCTGGAACGACCAGCAGGACTCAATATCGCAGAGGGATACTGGCTGGATACAGCTCTATGCCGAGGATGTCCAGGAATCCGCGGACATGGTACCGCAGCTCTTCAAGCTCTCGGAAGACCCTGATGTTCTTTTGCCTTCGATGGGGTGTATGGATGGTTTCATCCTGTCCCATGTTTATGAACCAGTTATTTTGCTTGAACAGGGCCTGACAGACGAATACCTGCCTTCTTATTCTCCCGAGTTCATGCTCGACCCCAGGAATCCCATGTCATTCGGGGCTTTTGCCGACCCAAGCACGTACACCGAATTCAGGTACAAGCAGGAAATAGCCATGGGTGTGGCTTTAAAGAAAATCGAGGAAATCGCCAATGAATTCAAAGATATATACGGACGATATTATGGCGGTCTTATCGATGGCTATGCGCTCGATGATGCCGAGATTGTAATAATGGCGATGGGTTCGGTTATCGGTACAATAAAAGATACAATAGATGAGCTTCGCCGTGAAGGTGAATCGGTGGGGCTTCTTAAAGTCAGGTCGTTCCGGCCTTTCCCTGCTGACGCCATACGTGCGGCTTTGAAAAACGCAAAAGTTGTTGTGACCCTTGATAAGAATATATCTATCGGCAAGAACGAGGGCGCCCTGTGCACCGAGGTCAAGGCATGTCTTCATAACACTGATACCAGGGTTCCTGTTATCGGCTTCATGCTGGGGCACGGAGGGCGCGATATTCCTATGAGTACGATTAAGAAAATCATCAAAAAAGCAACGTTGGTAGAGAAGGGGATTTTCGTGGAAAGCGAATTCGCAGACCTGCGAGAGGATTTAGCATGAGTCTCTTAAAACCGGGCCACCGCGGATGCGCCGGATGCTGCGATGCCCTTGCAGGGAAGTTCGTGCTTGATGCGCTTGGCGAAGATACCATCGTTGTTTCCCCAACGGGCTGTCTTGAGGTCTTTACTACGCCCTATCCTGAATCCGCATGGGGCGTGCCCTGGATACATTCACTTTTTGAGAATGCAGCGGCTGTCGCATCCGGAGTTGAGGCGGCGCTCAAGGCTCTGGGCAGGAAGAACAACACCAAAATCGTGGTGATTGGAGGCGACGGCGCCACGATGGACATTGGTTTGCAAGCCATCTCGGGCGCATTTGAACGGGGACATGATTTTACGTATATCTGCGTGGATAACGAGGCGTACATGAACACGGGTATACAGCGAAGCAGTGCGACTCCCCTGTATGCCAGCACCACAACAAGCCCTTCTGGTAAGGCATCTTTCGGGAACCCGCAGCATAAAAAGAATATGCCCGCAATCATGGCTGCTCACGGTTCGCCTTATGTCGCCACGGCTTCGGTAGCTTATGCGCCTGACATGATGAAGAAGATTAAAAAAGCCGCAGATATAAAAGGACCAACTTATGTGCATGTTCACGCGCCCTGCTGCACAGGCTGGAAGTTTGAAGGCTCAAAGACCATCGAGGTCGGGAGGCTGGCAGTGGAGACGGCAATGTGGCCGCTGTACGAGATGGAGAACGGCGTTGTTACGAACGTGAGGAAGATTAAGAACAGGAAGCCAGTGGAAGAGTATCTTAAAGTTCAGGGCAGGTTCAAGCACCTGTTTACGATGGAAGGCGGCTCAGAGGAGATTAAGAAGATCCAGGCGATTGCGGACTGGAATGTGAAGCATTTCGGGCTGGAGTGAGGGCGCCTTTTTTCTATTTTAAACAATAAACTAAAAAATAGATGCGGAATGGATAGCATATTACTATGAATAATAATTTATATATTAGTTTTACTATTAGATAATATGTAGACCTTAAATGAACCCTGATGAAATTGATGAAATTGTAAAGAATGGTTTAGAGAAATTGAAAACTATCCAGGGATTTGAAAAAATAAGGTTCATTATTTTGTATGGTTCTGCTGCTAATGGAACAATCCGCGAGGATTCGGATATCGACCTATGTATTGATATTGACGCAGATACCGATTATGAGCGCTCAAGTTTCAGGCTCAAGGTTCTTTCAGAGATTCCTGATCTCTTCGATGTCCAGATATTTGCACAGCTTCCTCTTTATGTGAAGAAAGAAGTTATTAAAGGCAAAGTAATTTTTTGCAGAGATGACGCGTATTTGTATGAAACTGCGATTTCTACGATAAAGGAATTTGAAGATTTCAAGTATCGGTTTTATGATTATATCGGGGAAAGAGCGCTTGCATGAGGACTGGCGAATTCATACATTTTTTAAATTCATCATCACATCTAATCTGCTAAGGAGTTCATCTATTTTCTTAAGATAGGCTTCCGTATAGTTTGCATCTTCGAGTTTTACCATACCACTTCCCCCAATTCTCTCGAAAACTTCGGCTGCCTGCTGTGCTACATCTGCTGCTTTTATATGATCGGTTTCAGCCGCTACTTTCCCAATCTCTTTAAGCGAAAGGATTACATCGGGTATTTCATATATGAGTTTATGCTCTGTGAGAACTTTTCCAATCCTTATAATTGAAATTACTATCTTTTCTGTTGCCACTTTGAGCTTTTGCTTAGCCGCCACTTCTCCAATTAAATTGAGAAATGATAGGGCTTCTGTTGCCACGATTTCAAGTTTTTGTTCTACTGCTGTTTTTCCAATCTCTCCAAAGGATTTTGCCACTCTTATTGTTGCGCCTTCTAGTTTATTTTTTGCTGCAGAACTTCCTACTCTCATTAGAGAAATTGCTGCAAAAGATGCTGCACCCTTTAGTTTTTGTTCAACAGTAACTATTCCAATTTTAGTCATATTGTCTATTGCTATCCAAGTAGATTCATCGTCATATTTACTTGCAGATAGTTCGCCGAATCTTAAAAGATGAACAAAAAGATGTTGTGATATTTTTTCTTTTTCGTTCTTCTCAATATTTTCATTTCTTAATATATACTCAGCGTGTTTTCTGACATCTCCTAGTCCATCTCTTATAGTTTCAATATCATATTTCACCAAGGCTATGCGCACTATGTCAATAATAGGCTGAGTAGGGTCTTTTTCAACATTTATTTCTCCCCAACGGTCACTCTCATTGGCAGATAGAATACTTTCTTTTGTTATTCCTTCTGCAAGCATATTTATCACAGTCGAAGGTTTCAGCATCTCAAGCGTATTCCATATATACGGCACCAACGCCACAAACGCAAAAACTCCAAGATAATAAGCAAACGAAACCTGCGCCTCAAGATTCGACTGCCTTCCCACCAGCGGATTCTCAATCATCTTCAGCACGCCCAGCCCGTAAAAAATCGCAACCCCATAAATCCCCATCAGAATCCATAAATCCGGCGTTCTCCTGAATACCTCAATCACCCTCGCCGAATACGAAGACGCCGCAAGCTGGACTGCAACTAAGCTCAAAGTCACCACAAGCGCCACGATTGCAGCCTCGCTCTGCACAAGCGCGCTGAGCATGTAGCGGGCGCTGTCCACGTCGGTGTGAAGGGAGCCGGAATAAGAGAAAACAACATGCAAAGCTGTAATTATAACGGCGCCGAGCACGAAATATAGCGTCAGCCTGTTCAACCATTTCGGTTCGTTCAACCAAGGAAATATTTTTGATTTGAACTCTTTAATCGGCATACCAACTAGTTAAGACAGTTGTAAGACGTATATAACTATTGAAAAGATTGATTAGCGATAACAATAATATCGAATACTATGAGATTTAAAGTTGTACTGGAAGAAGATGAAGAAGCGGGAGGATTTGTCGTCAGTTGCCCGGCGCTGCCGGGATGTTATTCGCAGGGTGATACGGCAAAAGAAGCCCTGAAAAATATAAAAGAAGCTATCCAGGCATGTCTTGAGTCTCTGGCTGAAGATGAGGTTAAATCGTATATAACCAAACCATCGGCTAAAGTAGTTGAAGTGGTAGCCTGATGCCCAAACTTCCAGTCATTTCGGGAATGGAGGCTATCAAAGCATTTACAAAAGCTGGCTGGATTCCACATCGTCAGGTGGGAAGCCATGTTGTTCTAAGAAAAGAAGGATCTAAGGTCACATTATCTGTTCCAAAACACAAAGAATTAAAGCCCGGTCTATTAAGGCACCTGATTAGAGCTTCCGGACTTACGGTTGAAGAATTTGAAATCTTATTGAATAATTAAAGCTCACCCAACCCTATCCAGCGCCTGCCCCAAATCCGCAATTATATCCTCCACATCCTCAAGCCCCACGGACAGCCGCACTAGCTCATCGGCAATACCGTATCTTATCCTGTCATCCCGCGGAACGACAGCATGGGTCATGGTGGCAGGGTGCTGGATGAGCGTCCCCGTTTCGCCAAGGCTAACAGCAAGTGAACACAGTTGAAGTGAATCGAGGAATAACGGGACATCTTTTGCATCCTTTAACAGAAACGCTATCATGCCTCCAGAGCCGGACATCTGTTTTTTTGCAAGGTCGTACTGGGGGAAGTCCGGAAGACCGGGATAAATTACTTCTTTGATTTTATTGTGCCCTTCCAGGAATCTTGCCACTGCCATTGCATTCTCTGTATGCCTGTCCATTCGCACAGGAAGCGTTTTCATTCCCCTGATGATAAGCCATGCCGAAAAGGGGCTTATTGCGCCGCCGATGTTCTTTGCGGTGTGCCTTGCCCTTTTTATGAAATCTGAAGAACCCACGATGACGCCGCCGAGGGTATCCCCGTGACCGTTTAAGTATTTCGTTGCACTGTGAACTACAACGTCGGCGCCAAGCGCGAGCGGCTGCTGGTAATAAGGCGTCATATAGGTATTATCGACCATCACTTCTGCATCCTTTTCATGGGCGATTCCCGAGACTGCTTTTATGTCTATGAGTTTCATGGTAGGATTGGCAGGGGTTTCGAAAAACACAAGTTTCGTGTCCGGCCTGAAGGCAGCCTCCACATTTCCGGCATCGGATGTATCTATGAAACTCACTTCCACACCGAATTTCGCCATGTCAACGAACAGGTCGTATGTGCTTCCGTAGATAACCTCATCTGCAATCACATGGTCGCCCGCTTTGATTGAAGTGAAGATAGCCGCGCTGATGGCTGCCATTCCCGTAGCCTGCGCAAGCGCCGCCTCGCCGACCTCGAGGTCTGCCATTTTTTCTTCAAGCACTTCTGTCGTGGGGTTCAAGCCGCGGGAGTACACATACCCTTTTTCCTCGCCAGCCATCACGCGCGCCGCATGGGCTGCGCTTTTGAACTTAAAAGGCGCGGTCTGGTAAATCGGGGTTACGACTGCTCCGGTTTCTTCTTCTTTCTCACCTGAATGGATTGCGCGTGTGGAGAAGCCGGATTTTTTGAGGTTCATGATATGAATTATTGTTCTTTTGCAAGAATTTAAAGGCTGTTATTAGGAGCTTCTATAGATTTCCATAATCAACATTTTCAGATGCTTTTTAATATTTCTATTTCATGCGATAATAAATGATATTTTGCAAATTCATTCAATATTATTACTTTATTTTTTGATCTAAAAAGTTTTTTATCATACCCTTTTATTGCAATATAATTCTGTCCTTCATTTATGTAAGATTCCTCCTTTTCTAGAAGGTAAAAAGTTTCGATATAAATTACTACAGCACTCAGATTGGTAAATTGATTAACGGTCTCTTCTAAAGTATCCACAAGTTTTGAATAAAAAAGGTCTTTTTCTAAAGGCCATAATAGAGAGTCGAAAATCAATAATACATTGGGAGTTTCGGTTCTTAACTGAACTTCCTTATCTCTGATTGTGCCTCTGATTCTAGATAACTCATCAAAAATTGGTGACATACCTCGCATTACCTGTTTCTCTTTAGGAACTTTATCAACATTTTCTCTCTTAAAAATATAAAGGTCGATAGTATTAGGTCTATGATATTCTTCGAATCCACTTTTTTTAGCCTTGTCCAACAAATCTTCACAGATTTTTAGTATTTGCTCAGTTCTAGGAGTGGATAAAGGTTTAAGAATGTCATAATAAAAACCGAAATCATTGTAAGTTTGCCCGCCTTTCGATAATAAAAACCAACTAATTTTTTGAAAATTTTCCGAAGAATTTAAAATGTCTTCAGGATTATTTTTCTTAGTGATTTCCAAAAATATTTTTCTGTCACCCATATTGACAATGATATCTGATGTTTTCTTTTTCTTTATTTTACTTGGTTTTAAGAATTCAAATGAAACACCTAAGTTGAGTAGCGAATATCCAACTCTAAGTTCATAGTATGCTTCTTCGAATGCATCAATTAAAAGAAGTCTTTCTCTAATGCCATCAAAATTTTCTTTTTCTTTCAAAGATTCAATAGCTAAACCTAATTCTCCTATCCAGCGTAAACCACTTAGACCAACATTACCGAAATAACCCCTTAATGGATGAAATTTATTTTCTTCGGTTTTAAACCAATCCTTACCAAGAAATGCTATGAGATATCCCCAATCTCTAAGTAGTTCTTGTTTTTCTAGTTCATCTATGCCTTCACATAGATTTATTTGAGATAAATAGAAATCCCAACTATCATCGGACATAATGATTTAAGTCGTATACATCGCGTTAATCTTCACATAATCATAAGTCAAATCGCATCCCCACGCAGTCGCCTCGAAGTCACCTAAACCGAGTGCCGCTTCGATAACAATCTCTTTGCCTTCCATAATGCCCTTCAGCGCCTCAAGCTTTCCCTCAACAATCCTGCCAGAATCAACAAGCATGACCTCATTTTTATTATCAGAGAACTTGAGTGAAATCTTATCCTGGTCAACCTCGGCGCCCGAATACCCCACAGCAGCCACAACCCTTCCCCAGTTCGGGTCTTTCCCGAATATTGCGGTCTTCACAAGCGGCGAGCGCACGATTGCCTTGGCGGCTTTTCGCGCGTCATCCTCGCTTTGCGCGCCGCTGACCCTTGCCTCGATTAACCTTGTCGCGCCTTCACCGTCCCTTGCTATCATTTTAGCAAGGCCCTGGCATACAAAATCAAGCCCGTCCTGGAACACTTCCGCGCCGCATTCCAGGTAGGCCGTAGCTGTAATAAGCGCCATATCGTTAGTACTTGTATCGCCGTCCACCACCACCATGTTAAAACTCTTATCAACTGCTTTTTTTAAGCAGGCGTCGAGAGCTTCTTTTGATAAAGCCGCATCCGTATATAAAAACGCAAGCATAGTCCCCATATTCGGCTCTATCATCCCCGAGCCTTTAGCCATCCCGCCAATGCGAACCCCGTTATCAAGCTCGACAGCTACTTCTTTCATGTATGTGTCCGTGGTCATTATAGCCCTGGCTGCTGCTTTTCCTGCATCCTCTGAAGTTGCAAGAGTGACATAAACCCCATCAAGATGCTCCCCGATCCATGTTTTGTCAAGATTTCGTCCGATAACGCCAGTCGAAGCTACACCGATTTCATCGGGTTTGCACTTCAATTTTTTTGCCAGGATATGCGCCATCCAGCTGGCATCATCAAGCCCGCGTTTACCTGTAAAAGCGTTTGCGCATCCGCTGTTGGCAATTACCGCCTTTAAATCTCCTTTTGCGAGTGCTTCTTTCGTCACGATTAGCGGAGCCGCTATAACCTTATTTCGCGTAAAAACGCCGGCTGAAGAAAGCCTTTTTGAATCGGCAACGATTACTGCAAGGCCGTTCTTACCTTCCTTAATCCCGTTCGCCCTGACCCCCCTGACCGCGCAGATACCGCCCTTGATGATTTTCATAATTATTCTGCGGCTTCAGATAAGCCCCTTATTATGTCGCTTCGCGCCACGATACCAACAAGCCTGCCATTTTCGATAACTGGCAATCTATTGATTTTAAACTTGACCATGATGCCTGATGCTTTTTCAAGGCTATCTTCCGGGGAAATGGCATGTACGGTTTTTGTCATAATATCCCTTACAGGGCGCAGTTTCAGATGTTCAAGGGCTTTCTTGGTTTCTTCAAGCCTCACGATATTCCTGATGGGAATTTCAATTACTTCAAGCGGGCTGGGAAGCCACAGTTCATTTGAAAACTCAGGAGATTTAAATAACTTTATCAAATCCGTTTCAGAAACAAGTCCGACGACTTTTCCTTTTTCTACAACAGGCAAGCCGCTGATGTGGTTTTCCCGAAACAGCCTTGAAATCCGGCTTAATGTGTCATCAGGTTTGCATGTAATTACGTCCTTATTCATCACTTCTTTTATTTTCATATTTTACCTCACGGAGCGAGGGCAGGTGTCCAGAGGCCCGTGGTCTCCGGGAGCCCGAACATCAGGTTCATGTTCTGGATTGCCTGGCCTGACGCCCCTTTTACAAGATTGTCTATTGCAGATATGACAACTATCCTGTCGCTGTTTTTATCAATCTCAAAACCGATATCGCAGAAATTCGACCCGCGTACGCTGCCGAGCATCGGTATTCCCTTGATGAGCCGGATAAAAGGCTTATCCTGGTAAAAATCCTGATAGATTTCGCTTACATCTGCTTCACCCAATTCCTTCTTTACAAAAATATGCGCAGTGGTCAGGATGCCGCGTACGGATGGGATGACATGCGGAGTGAAGCTTATGCTTTTTAAACCGCTGTCAAGCCGGGTGAGTTCCTGCACGATTTCCGCGCGGTGACGGTGGGATGTGAGTTTATACGCCTGTATATTTTCTGCCATGTTCGGATAATGGGATACTTCAGTCGGTTCTGAGCCCGCACCTGAAATACCGCTTTTTGAATCAAAAACAACGCGCTCGATAAGACCCGCATCTGCAAGAGGTGCTCCGGCTAGCGATGCTCCTGTGGGGTAGCAGCCGGGGTTGGCTATGAATTTTTGTTCCGCAACTTCAGGATGGAGTTCAGGTATGCCGTAAACCGCATCGCGCGGGTCGGTATGTTTCATCTTGTAAGTTTTCTCAAATACATCAGTCCTGAGGCGGTAATCCGCGCTCAGATCGATGACTTTTATATCGTTATCAAGAAGCGCAGGAACTATCTGCATGGCCGTGCCGTGGGGGACGGCTGTGAAGACGATATCGCATCGTGAAGCCACTTCTTCAGGTGTCAGGTCTTCGAAATTCAAGTCGTATATTTTCCGAAGATGCGTATGTGTATCGCTGACCTTCTGTCCTTTCAAACTGCGTGAAGTTACGGCCTTGACTTTCGCTTTGGGGTGCTGTGCAAGCAAACGCAGCAGCTCTCCGCCGGTGTAGCCTGAGCCTCCTATTATTCCGATGTCCATATAGTTCCTCTTTGGTCTTCGGTTAACTAGTTTGATTTATTCAATTTTAACTGAAATAGAACACGGATAACACAGATTGGACGGATTTCCACGGATAGGTTTAATCCGTGCGCATCTGTGTCATCCGTGGAATCCGTGTTCTATCACATATCTCTCCTTAACCGATGACACATGTATAGTTCCTACATGTTCGGGTAAATAATGATACTTTCGTTCCCGGAGACACCTTCGCAGATATTCGAAGCCTCACCCATTATATTTCCACCTGTAAAGAAAAGATGCGATTCGCATGAGCAGTCGCTGCAACCAAAGCCGGGCAATGCTTCGGAATATTTACCGAGGAGTTTGGCAACAACGCATTCGAGTGCTTCATCCGTGGGTGAAAAAACTGCGCAAATTACCTCCGAGTGCGGCAGGAGGTAATCAATATGCCATTTTCTGGTGGTGTTTCTGCCGTGAGCTACGTTGAAATGTCTTCTTATGCGTTTTTCTCCACCGCTTCCCTGGGCAGAGCCAACGTAAGAATAATATCCTCTCCTGAAACGAAGCTTGCCGAGTTTTCCTACGCGGATGTCCTTACTGTCTTTCATCCTGATGATTAGGACGTAAATTCCTTTCATGGTTGCATCCTGAAAACACTCGCGTGCTCTGCGCCTCGTATGAAAAAATCAACAACAATGTATCAATCTTACTTACTTTCCAAATATCAATTGAGCGATAGATACATGCTCAGTAATGCATGCGACATTATATCCTAACAATTTTGCGCAATTTTCAACTGGAATTATTGGTAATACCATAATAATAACTATCAATAATATTACTATTATCCAGGCTGCAGTGTTCATGTTATTCCTCCAAAAAAGTTTATGATAATTTTAAGTTAATGTTACATAAAATGTGATAGTATATAATATCTGCCATCAAAGCTTTATGTAATAAAAATCAATATGGGGCAGGTGCGGAGGTCGCCCAGCTAGGCCAAAGGCGACAGCTTTAGGGGCTGTTCTCGCAGGAGTTCATGGGTTCGAATCCCATCCTCCGCATACTCATTCCTTTAAATATCATGCAGTAAGACATTATTCTATGTTCAGGTCGAAGCATCCAAGAGACATATTCAACGAGATAAAGTGGAGGTTCGACCTTAGCAGGTGTAAAATCTATTACATCCACAGGGGCGCGCCCGGGAACGTGAAAATCGTAGAAGGCAGCGCCATCAAAAATATCGACAGGTCATTCCTTGTTCTTGAAGGTGTGGTTGAAGATGTTTATATTCCTTACCACAGGATATTCAGGATTGAATTTGACGGTATGCCTGTTTTTGAACGGAAAAAACCAGGTGAATCCCGGGTAACAACGCCAGACAAAAACCAAAACATTTAAAAGATACAGAACCCTATTTAGCAATGGTGATTACGTAAATGTCAGAAAAAGATTCGAAGGTTCCTATTTATATAGCAATTGTGGTTGCAGTCCTGCTCATTGCAGCAGGCGGTTATTTTGTTCTTGGTGGTAAGACAAGATTCACTACAATTAACACAACTTCCACTGCTACGCCAACACCTGAACAAACAGCGGTATCGACATCAACTGGAACACCTGCACAAACTGGAACACAGGGAACACCTGTTGCAGCTCCCCCGCCAGTTACAACCGTCAAATGCGAATTGTGTCATACAAATCCACAGAACCTCGTTCCTCACGTCAATGGGGGTAAACTCTGTATAAATTGTCATGGAAGCCAGGTGCATAATATCCATATAGGTCCAGGCACAGTCGGATTGCAATGCGATACATGCCACGGGTTCCCGCCAAAGATTCCCACAGTGCAGAAAGGGACAGGCCCGGGAAGTTACAGCGTTTGCGAACAATGTCATGCTGCGCCCCCCGATTCACTTAAACCCAGCAACGGCAACCTGATAGTAGTTCATTTATCAAGAGGCAAATATTGTACGAACTGCCATGGTACCGATGTCGGGGTTATCCATATGGCAGCAATTACCAATGCGACCAAAAAATAAGTAAAAGGGCGCCAGAGCCCTTTACTTATTACTATAGTTCAAGGAAGGTATGGCTTTAGACCCGGGCGAAAGATTGTTTGCAGGAGTGGTTCTAATAGTGGTTGGACTCGTAGGTCTGGTTTACAGGCTGACCGGTTATGGCATGGTAATCGGGGATATAAGGACTGGCTCAATGTTTTACAGCGGCGGTTATTCCCTCCTGTCCCTCATTATCACTGCAATTTTTATAATCGTGGTATTGCTTGGGGTTTATATCGTTTATGACACGATTCGAAAAGACTCAAAGACCTTGAATTAACATGACTTCATTTCTGGAGTTTGCAAAAATCTGCAGCAGTATTGAAGAAATTTCAAGTTCCCTTGAAATGACATCTATGGTTGCAGGTTTTTTTAAGGAAGTGAGCGACGATGAGCTTCCCATAGTTACCCGTTTTATTATGGGGCATGTTTTTCCGGTCTGGAGCAAGGAAGAACTCGGCATCGGGCCAAACCTTTTGTACTCTGCGATATCAAAAACTTCGTCGCTGCCTGTCAAACGCATCGAAGAATTCGTGAAGGATACAGGCGATATAGGCCTGGCTGCAGAAAAAGCAATAACTTCGGGTAGAACACATTTAAATTTCTTTTCTGAAGGTGAACTTTCCATTAAAGAGGTATACCTGAGGTTCCAGAAGATTTCAGGACTTTCAGGAAAGGGTTCCCAGGACGCAAAAATAAAGAACCTGCAGTATCTCTTCAGTTCAGCCAAACCCATGGAATTTGTTTATCTTGCACGTTTATCGATTGAAGAACTGCGAATAGGAGTGGGAGAAGGAATCGTACGGGATGCGATTGCCGAGGCTTTCAACGTATCTTCGGAATTGGTCGAGCGGGGGTATATGCTTACAAATGATTTCGGGCAGGTTGCTTATACCGCAAAAAAAGAAGGCGAACCGGGACTTTCCAGGCTCGGGATTTTAATAAACAGGCCATTAAAAATGATGCTGGCACAGATAACTTTGGGTATAAATGAAGCTGTAGAGGAAATGGGTTCTGTGGCAGTCGAATGGAAATTTGACGGGGCGCGTGTCCAGGTACATAAAGAAGGCGACAATATAACGATTTATTCACGTAAACTTGAGGACGTGACATCTTCTTTGCCTGATATTGCAAAAGCAATAAAAACCAATGTTTCAGCCGATAGTGTGATTCTTGACGGTGAAGCTGTGGCTATTGGCAGGGATAAAAGACCGATGGCATTCCAGGAGATATTGCGGCGCTTCAGGCGAAAATACGATATATCCGCTACAGCCATTGAAATTCCGCTAAATCTTAACCTTTTTGATATACTATATTTAAACGGGGATACGCTTATCGATTCTCCGCTTTCTGAGAGACGAAAAAAACTTGAGGGAATCTGCGACAAGAGCATTGTCGCAAAGCAAACCGTAACCAGCGATACGGCGCTTATTGAAGCGATTTATAAGGAGGCGCTTGCTGCCGGGCATGAAGGAGTGATGCTGAAAAACCCGGATTCGTTTTATACCCCCGGCAAAAGGGGAAAGAACTGGCTCAAATTAAAGCCTGTAATGGAGACACTTGACCTGGTGGTAATCGGAGGAGAATGGGGAGAAGGAAGAAGAGCTAACCTGATCGGTTCCTATTTACTGGCATGCCGCGACCCTGATACTGACAGGTTCCTTTCCATAGGCCGCGTTGCAACCGGAATCACGGATGAACAACTGGCTGAGCTGACGAATTTATTTAAAAAGCTTGTTGTTTTAGAAAGCGGCATTCATGTCGAACTGGAACCTAAAATAGTATTTGAGGTGGCTTTTGAGGAAATCCAGAAAAGCCCGAATTACGATTCAGGGTATGCGCTTCGTTTTCCGCGGCTTGTCAATGTGAGAAGCGATAAATCAACTGAGGATGCCGATTCAATAGACAGGATTGAACAGCTTTATAAGGTTCAAAAAGGAAAATGACCCGACCGAAAACTATATACATTTTGTTCGCCAACATACGTATGTTCGTTAAAAAACGAACTAGATAGGCGGGTTTTTTTTTCAACGATACTAACCCCCACTCCTCAACCCGCCTGTCTTACTTTCCTATCCTTCCTTTTCAAGACCATAAACCCATTCTGCAAGGATTACACATTTTTCAGGTTCACATTCAAGAGCGCATCCCGTGCATGGGGAGAACATATCCCCGATCAACAATAACTTGAAATTCCTGGTTTTTTCTTCTTTTTTCCCGATGTACTTAATAAGGTATGTTTTTACACCTTTTTTTGATTCCTTTTCCCGACTTATTTTTCCTTCCTTTTCCAACACGGCAAGAATACGGGAACATTTGCTGCTGTCTATTTTTGCTTTTTTCCAGAGTTCGTTCTGTAAAATGCCATTTTTACTGGATTTGATCAATTTCAGGACTTTTTCTTCTGTTTCCATTCTACTCCCCTACTGGACTTAACATTATTATATTATTGCCTCTTAAAATTACCGAACCCAGCGAACGCGCTTTAACTCCATCCACAATCTCATATGTATCTATAAGATGCAGATTTAAATATTCATCGGCGCTCTCAAGTTTGCCCTGAAGTGTATGTTTATCGCCTTTCATCTCAACCTGTACAATTGAACCTGTCAATGTCTGAACTTTTTTTGTTGGGAACAAGATTTTTCTCCTTCTAATTATTTTCTCTTCATTTATTTCCTTTAGTACTTCAATTTTTGCATTTTTCGAGTTTTTCTATCATGCGAGAGACTTTTTGAGGACGATTTATTACCGTGATCCCCATAAGTCCTTTCAAAATCGTGACGTTTCTGGAGTCCACGTCCCGCACTTTGAGTTTTGCTAAGTCGCCTCTTATCGCACCGTAGCTGCAAAGCGTAACGCACAGACCGCACCCGTCGCATTTTAAGAGGTCAATCTGGTCTGTAATCGCGTTGTTCGGGCATTCCTGCGCCGGGGGGCAGAGTTCGCATCTCATGCATATCTCCCTGTCTATGAAAAACGGCATCCTTGATTCTATTTTTCCTGCAATATCCACAGGCACAATATAAACAGGGACGTCTCCTTTAACAGCCTGCGCTACTGCATTTGTCACAAGGGTATCTGCTATCCCGTATGCAAGTTTTGCGGTCGTGTTTGAGGTGGCTGGAGTGACTATCAGGGCGTCATATTTTTGCAGGAGGAACCTGCCGGTTTTGGGGAAGCTTGCTCCCTGTTCGCGTTCGTAAAAGCACTCTTCAAGGTAGCTGCCGCAGGAGATTTTTGAAAGTTCTTCTGCCAGTCCGTACATCTTTATCACTTCTTCGGCTGCGCGCGACACAAAAGTGGTGACTTTTAGCTCCGGTTTATTGTGTTTTAGCTCTTTAAAAACCTCAAAACTTTCACGAAGGAAATGTCCGGCGCCGGTGATGCCCCATGCAATCTTCATGCCTGGATTTCAGCGTCCAATGCAGATATAGCTTGTTATTTTTAAGAGAATTTCTTTAGTTTTAATGAAATCATACCAAATAGGTTTAAATGCTTCACACTACTTGTATGTGTGAGGAACCACAGGCAATCCCTATATATTACAATTCCTTTTTTTGGTTCCTCCTGTAATCGACCAAATTTTACTTTCCACTCTTAAATGTGAATTACCTTTCCCAGCGCTGCTTCCGCTGCCTCTTCTTCTGTCATTAAGAAGTCCCTCTCAGTACAGGTCCGTAATACCTGACCATGGCTATACTACAACAGCCTTTCCCGCTTCCACCCTGACCATGATAGGCTTATTGATTCTCATCAAAAAAGCAGGAGCGCTCCTTGCCATCGCTTTCCCCAGCGGGTCATAGTATTCCAACAACCATACACCATCGCTTGAAGTGGCGTTGATTGCAACCGCATAAGCTCTCCACTCGAACATCTTTATCTGCGGAAGCTCTCCTGCCGCAGAAAGGGCAGAATCCAGCCCTTCGCCCTGGGATAATACGTCAAGCGCGGGAACTGTTTCATTATAAACCGAAGTCCTGTTAAATCCGTTGTATTCGTAGATTTTTATTTCATTCCCCTGTTTCCCGAGCGCGTACCAGTCAAAAATAGTCATGGTAGGATAGGCTTTTATTCCGGTGTCATGGAAGAACTGCTCGGCGCTGATTTTTTCGGTAAGCCTCGCAGTTCCAAGTCCTGCGAAAACGACAAGATAAATCACTAAAAATTTCGTCACGGTATTTTTTTGCATTGGCTTCCTGTACAACCAAATTACCATAAGCAGCGCCACTATCGTAAGATACGTATCTGTGTAGAAAAATACCTCGGCAGAATATCTTGATACGTCAAACGGATAAAGAAGCGGGACTCCCCGGGTTGTCGAATAGTCAAGAATTAAGTGGAGCATAACGCCGGCAAATGCAAATAGTATAGTACGGCGCGAGAGCACAGGTTCAAAATCGATATAACGTTTAACTATGTTTTTCACGCGGCTTTGCGTTGCAAGATAAAGTATAAGAACACCTGTGAAAAACCCGAAAAAAATGGAATGGGTTATGCCGCGGTGGGTTAAAAGGAAGAAATTGGGATAAATATAGTTAATCCATAAAAGAGATATATCAAAATCGGGCGCTATTCCTCCTATGGTAAGCGCGGCAATCTCTTCTTTCCTTCTTTTGAAGAAATTCCCGAGCAAAAAGGGGAGCAAGGCGTGAGAGAATAAATCCATTACATCCCTTTTTTATCGTTCTTCGCTAAAAACAATATCGCTCCTAAAAGCACTATCAATCCGCTCAAAAGATACATGATGCTGAAACCGTAAAATTGCAGCACTATTCCAAGGACGATCGAGCCCGCGCCTATTCCGAGGTCAAATGCTGCTGTAAATGTACCCATAGCTGCGCCGCGGGTCCTCTCGGTAACCCTGTCCACAAGTAAAGCCATGAGCGTGGGATGCACGAAACCGAAGCCTAACCCGTAAAGAAATGCCGATATAAGAAAAACCGGAAGTGTGGAGGCGGTTGATAATACCCAGAGCCCGATTGCTATTACAATCATACCGGGCACGATAACGAACTTCCTTCCTTTGATGTCTGAAAGCCTGCCTGCCAGCGCCCTCACAATAATCAATGTTATCGCAAAAACTGTGAAAAATATACCGGGATTGGTTATCCCTTGCTTCATTGCAAACAGGGAAAGAAAGGACACGATTGAGCCGTAGGTCAATGATACCGTAAACATCATTGCAGACGGGAATAGCGCTTCTTTACTGAATAGCGGGGTTTTTGGGTGTACAACAATAGTTTCGGAAATTGGTAAAACCAGAAGTAATGAGACCAGTGCAATCGAAGCGCCCACTGCGAAAAGCGTTGGGAAATCTGAGGAATTAAGCAGAAATATGCTCAAAGCCGGACCAAATGCCATAGCGACATTTGAAGCCATTCCGAAAATACCCATGGCTTCTCCTCTGCGGCTTGGCGGTACGATATCCGCTATCAGTGTGCTTGCAGCAGTCGTTGCAGCGCCCCAGCCAAGACCATGAAAAACCCTCAGTAAAAGCAGGGACGTAACATTTGTAGTATAGTTATAGAGCAGCATTGACAATAGAAAAACCAGCGAGCCTGCAAGGAAAATCTTTTTCCTCCCGCTCCTGTCAAGTTCCCTCCCTATGAAAGGGCGCAACAGAACTGCTGAAATCGTAAATACACCAATAATGAGACCGATTTCGGATTCGGAGCCGCCAAGTTTCAGGATATAAATAGGCAGCGTGACGAGAAGGAAATAGAAGCTTGTGAAAATAGTTAGCGTTGAAAGGCTTGTGAGAATGAAGTTTTTTGTGAAGAGTTTTTCATTGTTCGGACGTTTTTCCATATTTCGAGCGTTTAATAGTGAAAGATAAGATAAAATATTCCATGAATAATTTTTTTGAATAGTTTTCTCCTATTGTTCAAACCGCAACGCGTCCACCGGGTTCATCTTTGCTGCCGATCTTGCAGGCGCGACGCCTGATATCACACCCACGAATATTGAGAATCCAAGCGCAAAGATAAGAAGCTCGGGTGAAATAACTGCGCTCATCGCCCCGCCCGGTCCAATTGCCCTGAGGCCTACTTCGGATATTATTACCGATATCAGTACGCCGGAAATTATCCCGATCACTCCCCCGACAAACCCGAATAATCCTGATTCCATCAGGAAAAGTTTCATCACTTCGCTATCTGTGGCGCCAAGAGCTTTGAGCAGGCCTATCTGCCTTGTTCGCTCCATTACAGACATGAACATGGTGTTTGCGATGCCCACGGCACCCACAAGAAGCGAGACTGCAGCTATCGCAGCAAGGAACAGCGATATTGACTGGACGACGCTGGTAATCTGCTGCTGTATTGTTGCAAATGCCGTAACTGTAAAATCCCTGGTTCTCGGATTGACGTGCCTTTCCTGCCGCAACGAAAGCGAGGATTGCAACGACATAATTAATCCATTTGGCGGGAGTTTCATGCGCGACTTGGTGCGTGATGAAGCCCAATATGAAAAGCCAGAAGATAATGGCAGTGCTG
>JAPZAO010000089.1 GCA_027460615.1 Candidatus Methanoperedens sp. | reverse complement strand
TCTTCAAGCCTCTCAAAGTCAAATGTCGAGACTGGCGCAGCCACATAGAACGGTATCCCGTGCTCTTTTGCGACAATCGAATGGGTATAAGTCCCGATTTTATTGAATACGGCATCCTGGGTTATCCTGTCTGCTCCCACAATGACCTTGTCCACCATGCCTTTTCTCATCACATGACCTGACATGCTGTCAGTGATCAGCGTCACGGGAATCTTATCTTCCATGAGTTCCCACGCAGTCAGCCTGCTTCCCTGATTTAACGGGCGGGTCTCGCATGAGATTACCTTTATGTCCTTTCCTTCGGCGCGGGCCGAGCGGATAACCCCGAGCGCTGTTCCCCAATCCACACAGGCAAGCCTTCCGGCATTGCAATGCGTCATCACGGTATCCCCATCTTCAAGCAAAGACGCACCATATTCGCCAAGCTGCATATTCTTCTTTACATCCTCATCCGCGATTGCTTTTGCCTCGTCAAGAGCGAACATCCTCGCTTCCTTAATGTTCCTGGCATCTTCCACAGCCCTGATGACACGTTTCACGCCCCATGACAGGTTTACTGCCGTGGGTCTTGTGGCAATCAGGGTTTTACCTGCATTTTCGATATTTTTAATTAAAGCGTCAAGGGAAGAGGCATTACTTCTAAATGCTGAGAGAGCTACGCCAAAACCTCCGGCAGCGCCAAGGGCGGGAGCGCCCCTTACCCTCAGGAAGATTATGGCTTCGCATAAAGAGTCTATTGTGCTGCATTCGATTATCCTGTATTCCGCAGGCAAAAGGGTCTGGTCGATCATGATAATATTGTTCTTTTCATAATCCCAGTCTATGGTTCTCATTTGCTGGCTATATCATGCCATACATATTTAAATACTGCAGTTTATGTAAAAAGCATGATAGTCATAAAGATTGGCGGGAGCCTGATTCAGAGAGGAAGGGAACTCGTCAGGGAGATAATTGAATATTCAAAATCCGAAGACGAGACAATCCTGATAGTGCCAGGCGGCTCAATCTTTGCAGATACCGTGCGGAAAATCAACGCCACTGAGGAAGCCGCCCACTGGATGGCCGTTCTAGCGATGGAACAATATGGCTATTATCTGGGTAATGGGAATGACGTGAAATTTATTGACAACCTGGATATCCATGGAAAGGGCGGATTCATCCTTCTTCCTTACAATCTCCTGAAAACGAAAGATGAACTTCCCCATACCTGGGATGTGACCTCGGACACAATTGCCGCATGGGTTGCGCGAAAGCTCAGGGCAAGGTTCATAAAAGCCACTGATGTGGATGGAATATACCTGGACGGGACGCTCCAAAAGGAACTTGAAGCGTCGGAACTGGTGGGGAAAGAGACATGCGTGGATGCCTACCTTTCGCATTTTCTTATGGAAAATAAAATGGATTGCGAGATAATAAATGGCAATTGCCCGGGAAGAGTGAAAACCGCACTTAAAAGTAATGTAATAGGGACGCTCATTAAAGGATAAATTTAATATCACTGTCCAGAATAGGCCCATACATCTAACCTCCTTAAATATTAGATTGCATGGATTAAATATACTTTTGTGCTTGGCACGGTGCAAGGATAACTCATGCGCCCAAGATCACATGTTAATACTCCATAATGGCCAAGGTATTTGATAGATACTAACCATCTATTGATATGGGAATGGAAATGGGCAGAATTAATAATATCATCCAGAGGCACTTTGATGAACGTATAGAGCAAAAGCAGGCTTTTTTAACAGAGCGAGTGGAAAAACTAGAAAAAAAAGTCCTGGAACTGAAATCTGAAATCTCAGAAATACGGAAAGAATCTCCCAAGAAGAAATGATGTGGGTCTGAGAGCCAGTTTAGTCTCAAGCTTTGCCATATCCAAATAGTTTATATGAGGAGCATCAGTTCTGATGACCCAAATTTATAAATGCCATTAATGTTATACATATAAATGGAGAGTAAACCGGGTAATCATTATCTAAACCTGCGTGGTAATCTCGTAAGTTTGGGATGATATAGAAATACCAATCATGGGTAATGCCATGTGCGGAATAACTATGGAATTCGTTCCCGCCCGGGCTCGAATCCATTTTAAGCATCCAGGATTTTGCGATTTTCATGCTTCTGCACGAAGTTTGAAGACCAATCGAAAAAGAGGTTATTTATGGCAGGACAATTAGCAGGACAGCAAATCTATATTCTAAGAGAAGGCAGTCAAAGAACAAAAGGAAGAGAAGCGCAGCATAACAATATCATGGCTGCCAGGGCAGTAGCAGGGGCGGTCAGGACAACCCTGGGACCACAGGGTATGGATAAAATGCTCGTGGACGCGGTGGGGGATATCATAATCACGAATGATGGTGCGACCATTCTCCAGACAATGGACATCGAGCATCCGGCAGCCAAGATGATTGTGGAAGTCGCAAAGACCCAGGATGATGAGGTCGGAGATGGCACAACAACGGCAGCAGTGCTTGCAGGTGAATTCTTGAAGAATGCTGAAGAACTATTAGAGCAGGGTGTGCATCCCACAGTCATTGCCAGCGGATACAGGCTTGCCGCGGCAAAAGCAAAAGAAATCCTTAAAACCCTTGCAAAACCAGTGACCCTGGAAGATAAGGATTTATTATTGAAAATCGCTGTGACAGCGATTACCGGAAAGGGAGCTGAAGCGTCAAAGGATGTTTTCGCCATTCTTGCGGTAAATGCCATATTAGCGGTGGTTGATAAAGAGAATGGCAAATATATAGCAGATATTGAAGATATCAAAATTGAGAAAAAAGTGGGCGGCAGTATAGAAGCATCAGAGCTGATAGAAGGCATGGTAATCGATAAGGAAAGAGTCCATACCAACATGCCAAAGAATGTCCATGATGCAAAAATACTTCTGCTCACCGAAGCCCTCGAGATCAAAAAGACGGAAGTGAAAGCCGAGATCTCAATAAAATCACCTGACCAGCTCCAGTTATTCCTTGACCAGGAAGAACAGATGTTGCACGACATGGTCAACAAAGTGATTAAAAGCGGTGCAAATGTGGTCTTTGTTGAGAAGGGAATCGATGACCTTGCACAGCATTATCTTGCAAAAGCCGCCATTTTCGCAGCAAGGCGCGTAAAGAAAAGCGACATGGAAAAACTTGCACGCGCAACCGGTGCAAAGATACTGACAGGTCTAAAGGAAATCAGCGAATCTGATCTTGGAAAAGCGGATATTGTAGAAGAGAAAAAGATCGGTGAGGAGGCAATGACATATGTTACCGGGTGCCACAACCCCAAGGCAGTCTCCATTATTCTTCGCGGAGGAACCGAGCACGTTGTGGATGAAGCCGAGCGAGCACTTCATGACGCATTGCGTGTAGTTGGAGTTGCAATCGAGGATGAGACACTTGTAGCCGGGGGCGGTTCGCCAGAGGTTGAACTGGCTCTGCGCCTGCGAGAATACTCAGCCACATTAATAGGCAGGGAACAGCTGGCAGTCGCAAAATTTGCCGAAGCGCTTGAAATCATCCCCAGAACCCTGGCTGAGAATGCAGGTCTTGACCCCATTGATATCCTTGTGGAGATGCGAAGCCAGCATGAAAAGGGCAATAAGACAGCGGGGGTCAACGTATTCACTGGAAAAGTCGTGGACATGTGGAAAGAAGGCGTGCTTGAGCCCCTCAGAGTAAAGACACAGGCTATCAGTTCTGCCACGGAAGCAGCTACGATGATACTGCGTATCGATGATGTGCTTTCAAGCAAAGCCGCACATGCAGGAGGCATGCCACCCGGGGGCATGGGTGGTGGAATGGGCGGAATGGAAGGAATGGATTAAGCATGTTATAAGAAGGGAGGAGGTGTTAAAATGGTTGTATATCCGGAAGAAATTGTGGAAATGGCTAACGGTTTGATGAAAGATATTGTAGATTCAAAAGATAATATTGATGCTAAACTGGCTGCAAGTTTTGCTGACAGATGCGCTGAATTAATCAAGAACCTTGCAGAAAATATGACAGAACTTCACAATCGTGTTGATGTGCTCACAGAAAAAGATTAATCGCTTTGCGCCCGACATCTGCATCATAGGCATTCTATCATTTCAACAATCAAAGGTATATGCTTTTCCGGTGTAGGATATGCGAAGAGGAGATTCCCATATGGAGTGCTACTTGGGTTAGGAAGACGAGAAACTTTTACGCAAGTATTGATATCAGGACATAGCAGCATTCATGTGATCAATCTATGAGGATACAGCTCATTTATTTTATTCTCAAGTTCTTTGACCTGTTTTTCTTTCTTGGATTTTTTTTATCATTTCCTGGGCAAGTTCTTCAGCCTTTTCTGGTGTCAGGGAACTTGTTTTCTCAAGCTTTTCGATTTTCTTTTCAAGAGCTGTGATATCGCTTTTCATCGCTACCCCGCTCTTTTTCAGATTTTCTTTGACTCGCTCATCTATTTTATCTTCAAGTTCTTTAGCCTGTTTTTCTTTCTCTGATAAAACTTCCTTTACGAATTTTTCCGCTTCCTCTTTACTCATTTCCCCTTTTTTTATAATTTCCTGGGCAAATTCTTCAACCTTTTCCTTTGTCAGGAAAATTACCCCGATACCGAACAATCCCATCTTTTTCAACATTTCTGACATTTGTATTACTCCTTTAATTAACCACGTGGGTTTAATTGACGTGATGCAATTGAAACACTAACGTGAGCAAGCATAAGATTTAGCATAAAACCCCAGTACGAAATTAGTTTAATAACCGATAATCTTTTTGATAAGAGAGAAATGAAATTGCCGCCCAGTCTCAGACAGCGACAATGACCGCAAGCCTCTAGGGGAGGTGCCTGAGCGGATGTAGCGAAGCGGGAAGAGCGAGGGCGAGGGATGCAGTGGATTAGAGCGTATACCTAAACAGGGCAGCAACCCATTGGTAAGCGGCGCTTCAGGTGGGTATGGGTGAAAACCCGGCGCCGTGACTGTTGAAGTGCCTGGAAAGAGGAAAGTATTAATCCTTTTTAGCATTATGCAACCACCGGTAAAAAAGGTTTAACCTTTGGATTTCTTTACGTTAAATTTAATAGGCTTCGATTCTCTATGTGTGCTCCAAAGGAGAAATATTATGACCAAAAGAGAAAAATCACAAAAATGTATTTCATGCGGAGTAAATCTTATTGAGCGCGGCTATGTGCGCTTTCCCTGCCCGCAGTGTGGAGCAGAGCTTGGAAGATGCGCGGCATGCAGGCACCAGAGCAATAATTATAAGTGCCCTGGCTGCGGCTTTGAAGGACCGTGAAAATAATGGGAGAAGTAGCTGCCAAAATAAGAATCATGCCTTCAGGCATGGATGTTGATTTAAACAAGCTCAAAGAAGCTCTGACAAAAGTTGTCCCAAAAGGGGCGCGTGTGCACGGATTTTCGGAAGTGCCTGTTGCATTCGGCCTGAAAGCCCTCATGGTTGTAATAAAAGTTGGCGATATCGAAGGCGGGACAGAGAAGGTTGAAGAGGCTTTCAGCAAAGTGAGCGGTGTGGAAAGCGTCTCAGTGGAAGAACTGGGCAGAATGTAAATATAAAATATTATTTCCCTTTTTTAAAGGGCCTGTAGATCAGGGGTAGATCGTTGCGTTCGCAACGCAAAGGCCGCGGGTTCGAATCCCGCCGGGTCCATTTTCACTAATTGGCTTATTGGCGCTTTTGCACGTTGCAGTGCAGAGTCGGCTGTGAACCACTTTCTTAAAAAATAATGAAAAGCCATGGCGTCAAATCGTTGACAGAATAGAATTGCACGAATAGCTTCCCTCAAAATTTCTTGCTATTATAGAAGTGTTCACATCCCTGATGCGGCGATGTAGATACTGGCTACGGTCAGTGGAGCAGAGCAATCAACCGCTACGCCTCATGGTTATGCGGAGGCTGTGCTTTACGGGAGTGCAGGTGGTGCCTATCATATTCATTAACGTCAAACACACTTTGTTGGCGCACCGTCTTCTATTGAGGCACTGGGCAAGCTATTTGAGAGTTTTAGATTTTTTCGACTGCTATGCTACAAACAAAACCGAAAAGTTAATTAATTTATAACTAGGTTAGTTACATTGAGAATAAAAAATTGGTGGTAAAACATACAAAAGTTAAAAATCTTAAAACGGGTGGTATAGTGGTTGATGGCATAATTTTTCCTATAGCTTGCTGTAGGGAGGTTCATTTATAGTCTAACCGAAGAGACTAAATTGAGTGGTATCAAAAAATCTCCAAGGAAGTCGATTCTAATGAAGTCGAGAGGGCTGCTAAGCGTTCTAGCATTTTCAGAGAAGCGGGAAGAGCTTCTATTTTTGTTACTCAAAGAACACAAGACTTTATCTGAAATTAAAAGCTACCTTAATATATCTTCTCCAGAGATTCTTCCTCGCATTAAGGAAATGGAGGCCAGGAATTTAATATACAAAGACAGTAAACACTACGCTATAACTCCTATTGGAAAAGTTGTAGCCAAGTTTTTTCAGCCATTAACCAATACTTTGCATATAATAGAAGAAAATGAAGAATTCTGGAAGGAACATATGGTCGAGGCCATTCCACAACACTTTTTAGAAAGAATCGGTGAATTGGGAAGTTGCAGACTGGTTGAAAATAGATTGGAAAATATGTACGAACCACATACAGAATTTTTTGATAATATATCCAAATCAGAATTTACAATGGGCGTTGCCCCGATATTTAATCCAGCATATCCATCATTCTTTTTACAGTTGGCTCAGCGAAAAGTACGCATAGCACTGATTTTAACTAAAAATGTCTTTGAGAAAGTTAAGAAAGAGCATAGGGATAGTCTTCAAAGATTTTTGGATTGCAATAATACAAGCCTATGCATTTTAGATGATGACATTAAATTTGCATTTGTGGTAACCAATAGCTTTCTATCTCTTTCCCTCTTCTTTAAAAATGGCACGTTTGATGCCCAGAGAGATTTGATATGTTTTGATAAATCTGCTTTAAAATGGGGAGAAGAACTTTTTAAATACTATAAAGAGCGTGCTGAAGAAATAAAGAGTTTATAAGTAGCCGCAGGCTAACTTCCGTAGTAGACTCACCATCAATTAAAAACTCTCGTATGAGTTTTCTGGCTTTTGATTCGATTTCAGTAGCTATGGAATAATAATTAATGCAGATTATGCCAGCAGTGAAACTATACAAAAGTATTATTGGTTCGAATGCTATGAAACCCATAATAATTGCTACGAACATACCTAAATGTATTATTATATGCAGAATCAAAAGAAAAACTACGGTTTTCTTTTCACCTAATTGCACAGGTAAGGTTCTAATTCCAACCAATGAATCGCCCTTTACATCTTTAAAATCATATATTATCGAATTTATGAAAACCTTACTACTGAAAAAAATGAAAACAAAAATTAGCGGAATTATATTATCTACAGATTTACCAGCAATCCCTGTGATGAAGGCTCCCCACGTCAAGGCAACAACAAGATTCTTAACTCCAAGACCGCCTTTAAGCTTCAAATTGAATCCACCGATTTTTATGCCTTTGCTATACAGATAACCAACTGCAAGTGGTAAAAAAGGTAAAAAGTATAACATCTCCTTGAATAGAATAAAGGTTCCAAAGACAAAGGCAGAAATGGATACAAAAAAAGCAATATCTTTTCTTGAGCCTGTTAATTCGCTTCTGTTAACGGCATCTTCTTTGCATTCAAGTGCCCTGTCCAGAGTGTATATTGTATATATTACAAGACCACCTGCTATATAAGCTAAAAATCTGGGTTCTGCTCCGAGAAAAAGAACAGCTATAAAGAGCCTGAAAGCTCCTGAAATCGCCACCAATGTTGATGCATTTAGAAGATTGATTGTTGCCTTGAAGCCCATGCCCCAGTTAAATTAAGGACTCTCTGATATTAGTAAAGTCATGTAAGATTATACGATTCAATTAAGTTATAGAATTAACACTATATTATATAACATTATTAATATATACTTGGACAGCACCACAGAAGAATTTGCTTGTAAAAACTACGGGAAAAAAGTTTTACAAAAAGGGAAAGTGGATAAAAAAATTGCTAAAAGGTAAAGAATGGCAGATATTATCTTGATTGGTTGTGGTAAAGCAGGTTCGATTCATTGCAAGTGTTATACTAAATTAAAAGATTCAAATGTCAAGATAATGGCAATGGTTGATAGCAATCCTGATCGTCTCAAAAGATTCCATTCTCTGTATAAGACATTCAATGATGGGGAAAATCCACTGGCTGCGGGTTCTCTCGAAGAAGTCTCCAAGCAAATGGACATAGGAGATGCCATCATAGACCTTTGTGTACCCAACGATGTTCATTACCAGTGCGCAAAAGAAGCGGTCGATTTAGGAACAAAAAAAATAATCATCGAGAAACCAATCGCAAATAGCATAACAGATGCCATAAAAATAGAAAAGCTCAATGCTAAAATCGCTATTACAGAAAATTATGTCTACTCTAAAGTGACTGAACAGTTAAGAGAAACAATAGAAAAATACCACCTGAAACCCAAGTTTGTCAGAACTGAATTCTCAAAAGACAGGCGGGGCGATACTTCAAATGGCAGGGGTTTTCTCAAGACCGGTCCTCCCCATATTTTCACGGTAGAGATACCGCATCAGATCGCAATAGTAAACTATCTATTCGGGAACCCCACTGAAAATTTTGGGGCATGGTGCGGGGACATGGTACTGGGAAACAAGCGGTTCTATGAGCACGGTGAAGGCGCTATAACACTTCACCATGAGAGCGGGGCGATCTCTTATAATTTCTCAAGCCTTGACGGTCACAAGCACCTGCCAATAAGACACAGGAGCGTTTTGATACATTGCGAGGGAGGCATCAGGGTGAGCGCGCATTATCCCGCGGGAGGAGATGACGCCCTGTTCGGCGCTGTCACAGTCTACGAGAACAATCATATCAGCGAGAAGCTTGCGATACACGACGATACAATGCTTGAGACGCTTAAAAGCATCATCCGGCGATTTGAGGAAAATGAAGAGCAAATAACCGATGCCGCATTCGGACGCAGGATCGTTGAAAGGATCAGCGAGAACATACATTTAGCAAGAATACACGGGTGAGAACTTGAATGAGCAGAAAGTAGTGATCAGGAATCTGAAAGAAACACCGACAGAGAGAGGGTCGTGCGGGATGAGGAGGCGCCTTATCACAGAGAAGGAAAGTGAGTCTGTGGCATTTTCGCATTTGAAGATCTCGGATGCGAAGAAGCACTACCATGAGAAGACCACGGAGTTTTACTACGTGCTGAAAGGAGAAGGGTGGCTTGAGACCGATGACGGGTCGATCTCACTCACCGAGGGTACGATGGTGATGATAAGACCGGGAGTGGGGCACAGGGCGGTTTCCAGCGGAGAACTGGAGGTATTAATTGCTATGGCACCTCCTTTAGGAGAAGTAAGCGATTGTTTTTATATTAAAGGTGAATTAAAATGAAAAATGAGGTTGTAGATGCGGGAATAGACAGTTTATCCTGTACAACATGGCTGGAATACTGCGGTTTTAAAATTAAAAACGACTCCAGGGTGAAGACATGAGCCCCCTTCTCAGGTATTACTTAAGGTTCTTCGGCTTGCCAACAAAAATGAAGTATGAAAAATCTCTTAGAGAATGGTTAGGGCTTTCTGCTAAAATGACAGCTTATCTCTACAATAAATACGGGGCAGAAGAAGCTGCAAGTTTCTGGCAGTACAATATTGAAGTAATGAAACCGTTCTGGAAAAACCTAGGAATTGAGGGCACACAGGGTTTTAAGTACGCTGCTTTAGGGCTCGCGGAAGTATTGAAAAACGAAGTAGTGTTTTCAGAAAAGAACAATTCTCATGTTGAAGGAATTATCATGAAATGCGGGATAAAGGAGGCAGTTAAGGAATACGATCATCTGAATCTTCCTGAGACTTTTCCCTGCGAAATGTGGTGCGAGCCTTTCTGGAAACGAATATCAGATTCTCTCGGGCTTGAATGTACAAGGGAGGTTCTGGATGGAAGGTGCAAGTTTATTGTGAAAAATAAGTGAAAAAGTATATTTATAAAAATAGGAGGATAGAATAAATGCAATATAATAAAAAACAACGAACAGATTTACGACCCAAATATAAACTAATATTTCCAGTAGTCCTGTTTTTGATATTCGCTCTGGCAATACCAGGAAACAGCTCTGAAGATATCATCGGGAAAAATAAGATCATAGATCGGAGCATTGAAAACGGCGTAACATATTTGCATGGATCGCAACTACCGAGCGGAGAGTTTCCTTCATACATTTCATATTACCCGGAAATGAGCCCCAGACAATACATATCATTAGTCTTCGATACCGCATTCATAGTTCATACCCTGAATCTTATCGACAATGAAAATACCGAAGAAATGGTAGACGAAATGAAGAGTAAAGCCGTCGCTTTCTTGCTGGATACTAAACTATCCCATGGAGTCTGGCGTTTTACAGGAAAGAACCAGACAGAATTGATACCGGATACGGATGATAGTGCTATGGCGTTCGCTGCTCTGGTTGAAAGTGGTGTAAATATAAGTAATGAGACTCTTGACCACATGCTTAATTACACGACTCAAGATGGCATATTCTACACATGGATAAATTCAGATGAATGGTTTGATTCAACCAATCCATACTACGATTATTATAATATAAATGTTATTGATGCGAATACAAATGCAAACATCCTTTACGCTTATTCTTTGAGAAATAAAACTCAGAGCGGTATAATTCGATACCTGAACAATATAGCAGAAAATAGATTATTTTTAAATGGTACTCTATTTTATCATTCTCCTTATTCCTTCACCTATTTTGTCACAAAGGATTATTCTGATGGGGGTGTAAGAGAACTTGAGCCATCTCTGGTTAATATCCGGGATTATCTTCTGACAACACAGAAGCCTGATGGTAGCTGGGGTAATGACCTGGATACTGCACTGGCTACCGTTTCTCTGCTTAACATGGGCTATGAAGGACAGCATCTGAAGAAGGCTATCAATCATATCCTGAGCTCTCAAAGAAAAGATGGAAGCTGGGATGCCTATGCTTTCGATATATGGCCGCCAATTTACTACGGTTCTCAGGAATTGACTACTTCATTCAGTCTTGAAGCCCTGATAAAATACAGAAAAATGGCGGAAACCGATAGTATAGAAATCAGTGAGTAAGATGTAAAGTTTCAGGCAAGGGATGAAAGTTTACTGTGAAAAATAAAAATGAGAGTAGAGTTCATCATTTAAAATCTTAAAATGGAGGAATAAATGATACAATATAAAAAACAAAATAAACAACGAATAGATTTAGAATATAAATATAAAATAATTTTTGCTGCACTTGTAGTTATCGGGCTTTCGACAGTCTCCTACGCGACGCCGATGTCCAGGATACTCATGGACCCTCCAATAATGGAGTTTCCAAAAGGTGAAACAACAATCCTTAATTTTACTATTTACGGTGTAAATGTTGATCCGTACATGCCAGGACTTTACAGCTTTCAGATAGAGGATAATGAAAACACTCCTTTCAACGATCTGGATGTAATAAAAGAGTATAGCGTAAAACAGCCATTGCTGGTAGGACCGACGGTAGGTCGACTTTCTACTCGTGCTACGACACTAACAATAACAACTAACGGCAGTGCTGCTGAAGGTACGTACAGGCCGATTTTCAAGGTAGTAAACCCTATGACCAAGGAGACCCTTGCAACAATGGAATTTACGATTATTTCCAGCGCAAGACATCCAGTACAGGCATTGGAAAACGTTACTTATGATTTCATGAACATTCAATTCTTGCTGGCTCCGACAAAAGAGATCTATAAATACGTCCCTGCTGATTTCCAAGTCGTAACGACAGCTAATCCCAATGTCGGTTTTTTGCTTCCTATAACTATGAGTGTGACAACTTCACCCTTTGGTCCTTACAAGGCAATGTTCCTGATGGTACCTGTCTTGCAATACCCGACGGCTCCCGCTGGCGAAGAATGGTTCTATCCTGTATATACCTATACAGACAACCCCGCGTTTAAAGAATACCTACAGCATGAGTGGAATACAGATACGGTTGAGCTTGCCGAGATAGATACAAAGCAAAATATTTACAATGACACTGAAAGGAATAGATGTACAACATGTCACGTCGGTGTGAATCGCATTGTTGAGGATTTTGCTACCTTAAAAGATTCCAATGGAACACTAATGAAAATATCTGGAAAATCTAAAGATGGCAGAAATGCTGGAACAATTCCTGTACAGGAGAGGTTCATACATAGCATATATCACGATGCTGACAAAAACAATCTCAGTGTGATGCAGGTTGACAGGTCTCATACGGAAATGCAGGCACTTGAGCCTTATGATGTAACTGTCAAGAAAAATTCGCGTATCTGGGAACTGATAGGAGGCAATGACCCTGGTTTCTGTAAGAATTGCCATAAGAATATTAATCAGGATAAACTGGAGAAACCTGAACATTCTGACAATCAAGAAAATAAGGATGAAATTGAAGAACATAAATCCTCCTCCAAACAAAAAAATTCGATTGAAGATTACTATCCCCATGTAATACGGAGCGTATCCGAAGTAGATATCAAAGAGAACCAGTTACAATATTTAGTTCCCAGAACCCAGAGCCCGCTGCCGATATCTGTTGATCGGTATAATCTCACGTTCATGGATTCGCAGGTTTTCGAAGTACCTGTATCCACGTTAAGGCAGTACGTTCCTTCCGAGTTCAGTATATTTGAGATAAGACCTGGTGTAGGGTTATTGAAGGTTACTGTGAATAATGCAAATAATACTATCTGGGGACCACTCTCAAATATGCAATTCTCAACTCGTGTGGAGCCGCCGTCAGTACCAGATACAGAGCATTACTATATACCGTACTCCGTGGAAAACTACTATGTAATAGGAGATTATATAGATAATGATCTTGCATTAGAAGCTTCGCAGAGACTGGGATATAATTCAAAAGCAGCCGACATCAGCTACACTCTTCAGAAGGTGGATGGGGAGACCTATGAATTAGCAACGACTGTAAAAGATGGCGATCAGATCCTTTACTCCTTGAAAGGTCGCTATAATGCAATCGATAGAAGGGAGAAGACACAGAACAGGTTCATGGCAAGTATTCTCAGACAGGACGTATTCAGCGGGCTCAGATTGATTCCGTCAAGCCCGCCAGAGATATACATGCGAGAGGGTTCAATGCTCTCCAGTATCGCTGGAGGGGATAGATACGTGTTGAATACGTTACTGAGCGGCGCTATCAAGGATTTTTCAGGGGTTACGTATTCCTTCAGGTATCGGACTCCTGAACTCACACTGGGCATCAACCCGGGCACTGTAAAACTCTACTCAACCAATCAAACCTACAATGCCAGTGATATGCAATATTTCGCTGTGCCTACAAGCATACTTTCAAAGTATGTCTCAAGCGATATGACGCTTGTAGAGGTAAGCCCTGGCATCGGGGTAGTTGCCGGAGTGATATATCAGGTAAATAGTTCTCCTTACGGACCTTATAATGCCATGTGCATAGTTGCAGCTGTATACCAGCCAAAGCAAGTAGTTCTGCCTGAAGACCCCCCATTTATGTACCATATAATCACATATACGGATAATCCTAGATACTACACTGCTCTTAAAAAATTTGGTACCGAATCAAAGCTTGTTAACTTTACGTTTAACCAGACGATAAAGAACAACAACTTATGGAACATGACAGTGATACAGGATGCTGTCATGAGCGATGAGAATGGACCAATTTATACTGTTAAGACAAAAGCTGATATGCCTTATCCAGAACATGTGGTTCATTATCTTTATAAAAGGCTCAATGATAGCCATGTAGGTATTGTAAGGATGATCAGAACACAAATGCTGATAGAATCAGAGAGATCAGAACTATCCAAAGCATACGTTAGACAGGGTACTGATCTATGGAAACTACTGGGTTATACGGAAAGACCATATGTGGTCAGGAGCGTAGCCCAAACTGACGTGGTTGAAACAACTGATTTCTTCTACGTTCCAATACCCTCAGTGTCAGGTACTCTGGTGTCTGGCACGATAACGGACAATCCAGATGAAGAACGGAATGCAAGAGATGCGCATGAGGTCAGGAGTTTAGAACGTTAGACAACCCAGTATGAGATATTCGGAAAAGTTACGGAATATTTAAAACTTTACACTTTTCCGATGATCTCGTATTTTGTGCAATAAGACCATAATAAAAGAGGTGTTAAAAATGAAGGCTTTAGTAACAGGTGGAACAGGATTTATTGGGAGCCATTTGGTAGATAGCCTGGTATCAAAAGGACATGAAGTAAGAGTGCTTCTTCGAAAAAAAAGCAATACTAAATATCTAGAGAACCTAGATGTAGAGAAGGTTTATAGTGATTTAAATGATAAAAATTCGCTCAAAAAGGCTGTAGAAAATGTTGATGTTGTATTTCACTTAGGCGCCATATTCAATTATTGGGTCCCAAGAGACCTGATCTTCGATGTGAACGTCAACGGGACAAAAAATATTCTTGATGCCTGCTTAGATGCGAATATCGACCGCTTTGTTCATTGCAGCACTATTGGTGTCATGGGTCCAACAGGTACGTCTCCGGTAAACGAAACAGCTCCATACAACCCCGGCGGCAGTACATATACGCAGTCAAAATGTGAAGCTGAAAAACTTGTTCTAAAGTACTACGCTGAACAAAAACTTCCGGTAACTGTTATTCGCCCTGCAGTAGTTTACGGCCCAAGATGTTTTTATGGTATGTATGATGGGATTACTGCTGCTGCGAACGGTAAATTGAGCGCTATCCTGGGTCCGGGAGACAATTATGTGTCCCTTGTCTACGTTTCAGATGTAGTCCAGGGATTTGAGCTGGCTGCCGGAAAGGAAAAAGCTGTGGGGGAAATTTACATAATAGCTGATGAGAGACCCCAAACACTTAATGAGCTTTTCATTACGATGGCAAAGGTCTTTGAGATAAATCCGCCAAAGAGGCATGTTCCGGTACAGGTGGCAAAATTCATGGCTTTCATATATGAGATGAAGGCCAGCTTAACAGGTGGAACTCCTATGTTTACCGGTCATAGTATTGATTTTATGATGACGAACCATGCCTATGACATATCAAAGGCTAAGCTAGATCTGGGTTACGAATCAAAAATCAGTTTCGAAGAGGGACTAAAGCGAACGATTGATTTTTACAGGGAGAACGGTTACATAAGGTGAATTGATGGCGTTCCAGAGAAAAAGAATTGCTATAATGTTATTTTTCACAGCCTTCTGGTTTACTTTATTCTATGTATTAGGGACAGTGGAATTGAGCATGACTGTGGCAGTACTGGAAATTGGAACGGGTATAATAGGAGCAGCATTTATATTTACTATACTCAGATGTATAATAACGCCTCTGTTTTTTGGCAGAGCTTTTTGCTCATGGGTTTGCTGGAGCCCTGGCGCGTTTGACCTAGTCGGGCTTTATAAAGGCAAAACCAACCTCAGAAAAAATAAATGGTTATATCTTAAATATGTGGTAGCGGCTATGCTGATATTTTTTGGCATAAGAAGTTTACTTGCGGGAAATGCAAATTTCCCAACCCAGCAGGTTTCGCTGATGAAAGATATATCAGTTATTACTTTAGGGCTACTTTTTGCTATTCCATTAGGTCATAGAAATTTTTGCAGATATTTCTGCCCGCCAGGTTCACTAATCGCATATTTCTCAAAATGGGGTTTGTTGAAGGTGGAGGGGGATATAACAAAATGCAAACAATGCGGAATGTGTGAAACAAACTGTCCGATGGGGGTTTCAGCAAAAAGTTGTGTTCAAGATGGAGACCGGATTTATGACAGAGAGTGCATCCTCTGCGGAAAATGCATCGATAGCTGTCCAGAACATGCTTTGACATATTCATTCAAAAGAGATAAAAACACCTGGTAATTTGTGTATGTGACAAAAATGAAGTTGGAAGTAAGTGGAAACGAAATAAAGGTTCCAGAAAAAAATCATGAGCATGTTTCTGAAACAGTAATGCATTATGGAACCAAGAATAGGTATTGTGATACTGACAAATGGGGATTAAAAATGAGAGATTTAAATTTTGATGACATTGAAGAGCCGTATAAATGTTCCGGGTGTGGTGTATGTTTTTTAGAGTGCCCGATATACGAACATTCACCATGTGAAAGCGCGGGTGCAAAAGGAAAAATGGAAGCAATGAAACTCTGGGATTCTGGATGCATTCGGTTAGAGGATATTCAAAATATATTTGAGCTCTGCACTTTATGTAAAAGGTGCGAAAATGTATGCACGCAAGAGATAAAGACCTCAAAATTGATAAGAAATATGCGTAGATATTTGATTCAAAATGGTATCTCAAATCAGAAATCAAATGAAATTAAAGAATGTATGCTGGAGAGAGGACATCCATACCGAGAAGAAAACCCTTCATTTAAGAGTCTCCCGGAGTGGTACGAAAACAAAGATACTGAGACTGCTCTGTGGGTTGGATGCTCTACCAGACACATGGGATTACTGGAGCAATGGTTAAAAATATTGATCGGCTTAAACCATCGTCCCACCCTGCTATCGGAAGAAAAATGCTGTGGATCTATTTTAAAGAATATGGGCTACGATGACGAGTTTAAAAATATAATGCAAAAAAATGTCAAAGATCTGTCAGGTTTCAAAAGAATAATAACACTGTGCCCTTCATGCTATACAACTTTTAAGAACGAACCTAAAATAAAAGGGAAAGTGATGTTTATCACCGAGCTTTTAGATAAAAATAAACAGAAATTCCACGTTTCTAAATCTCTTGAAGAACCTCTGATGCTTTTCGAGCCGTGCCACCTTAAAAATTATGAGCCTTGGATGGATGCGAGCAATGTGATACGGGAGATTTTAGAAAAAAATAAGATCAGGTATTTCATGAGCAGCGATCTGTACGGTGCTAAATGCTGTGGAGGTGGGGGTGGTATGTTAGCCAATCACTCAGATATTTCAAGAAATAGAGCATCACAGCTTGTAAATGATGCTCAGAAGTCCTACAATATTAAGACAGTAGTAACGATGTGTCCTTTCTGCAACAATGTCTTTAATCAGGCAGATAACAAAGGTGTCAAAGTTCTCGATCTGGGAGCGATATTATGTATTTAAATGAAGAGCTCAAGAAAATTTTAGGAGAAAAAATAGTATTTTCAAATCAGATGGACAGATCGGTCTATAGAACTGATATCGGTCATTTAGTCGAAGGAATGCCCGAAGTTGTTGTAGTCCCGCGAACAACGGAAGATGTCCGGAAAGTAGTAATTTTTGCTAATGAAAAAGGGACTCCTGTAACTATAAGGGGTGGTGGCACTACATGGAATGGAGAGTCGGTGAGTAATGGCGGTATATTGATGGACATGAAGGGCATGAATAAAGTAATCGAGTATAACGTGAAAGAGAAATGGGTCACTGCAGAAGCAGGCATGACGTGGATCAAACTCTATCAATATTTGAAAGAACACGACCTATCCTTTCGCAGTGCTCCAGACAATCTTGTCTCGACAGTAGGCGGGTCAATCAGTACATGCGGGTACGGTTTTCACTGTACAAAGTACGGTAGCCTTGCAGATCATGTCCTGGGTTTAGAGGTGGTACTGCCCGATGGAAAAGTGCTTCAACGCGGTCCAAAAGAAATCGGGATGAGGATGTATGGTGCAGATCCACTCCCGTTATTTCTAAGTGGTTATGGTACATTTGGCATCATAACGAAAGCAACATTCAGGTGTTACTCCTATGATGAACGCAGTCCATCTCACCTGGTGGGTCTGCTCTACAATAAATTTGAGATCGAAGATGCGGTAGAAGACATGCTCCTGATGTCAAAAAATTGTAACCCTGACATTCTGTATTTTGGTTCAACTACACCAGAATTTCAGATGATGTACAAAGATATGCTTATAGAAGAAGCTCATAAACTAGGGTGCACTTATAAACGTAAAATACCTCTCATGGTCCAATTGTATTCTGCTTATCTTCGTAAGTTTGGAAAAAAGACGCCATCACGTTTCAATTTTGTATTTGCAGGTTATGATGGTATGGACAATAAGAAAAAGCTACGATGCGTTAAATCAGCGTCCCGCGGGAATGCATTATATGAATTTTCGGTTGATGATGAGTACCTGGTAAGAGGGCGCGCTCTGTGGCGTATATTTACCCAAAAAGGTGCAATACCATGTTTCAGCGATTGTGTAGTACCGGCTTCCTGCGCAGGCGAGATGATCCGTTTTGGAATAACCGAATTAGAAAAAAATGGCTTCAACCAGATAGCACTCTACGGGCTATTAACGCAAAACAAATCTGCAATAGGGATTGGGTTTTATACCGGTCTGCCACTTGATCGTGTATCAGAATATGAAGGAGTTAGAAAAAAAATTGCTGAAAAAGTAGTAAAGTTCGGCGGTGTAATATACAAATATGGTGGTATCAGAAAAAACACTGCAAAAGAAAGTATTGGCGAGGGATATAATCTTATGCATTTATTAAAAAATAAATTGGATCCAAATGATATATTAAATAGAGGTGTTCTGTTTTAAACATAAGGCATAAGGGGATAAACATGCTGAGAAATAAGAATCGAGAGGGACAGACATAAAATGACTAAAGTTTCCATTGTAAAATGTGAAGACTATGAATACGGGAGAATCAAGAATGCAATATCGGAAAGTCTTGAACTAATAGGTGGGATTGATAAAATCATAAAACCGGACGATAATGTGCTTCTAAAAGTCAATGTTATCGTCGGCTTTTCTCCTGAACGCGCAGCAACCACACATCCTTCTGTTGTCCGTGCAATGATTGAAATTGTAAATGAAGCAGGTGGAATTCCATGGGTCGGTGATAGCTCCGGAGCTTATGGATACACGGCGCAGTCACTCCAGATATCTGGAATTAAGAAAGCAACAGAAGAATCCGGGGGTAGATTGATCAATTTTGAATCAACTGGCACGTACCATCTGGATGTTGATGGTAAGGTTTTGACTTCCATCAACGTAGCAAAGCCGGCGATTGACTGTGACGTACTAGTTTCGCTGCCAAAATTGAAAACTCATATGATGACAAAGTATACAGGAGCAGTTAAAAATTTTTATGGCGTGATTCCAGGTTCG
>JAPZAO010000088.1 GCA_027460615.1 Candidatus Methanoperedens sp. | reverse complement strand
GCCGGAGGCCCGGGTGCCCAGGCAGGTGCAACTACCACCAGCGGCTTGGACTGTGCTCGCCAGGCAGTCACCAGCACATCATTGAGGGCGCGTACTTGCCCACCAAGCAGACTACGCATCAGCTTGCCAAGGTGCTCTTGGATGATCACCACGTCCACATTCTGGTCAGCGAAGATTAGATTCGTGATCCTCTCTAACACCTGAAGCTTCGGCAACATACCCCCGAGATCGATGGGGTTCCTCAGTATCGTGCCGGCCGGCGGAAGAAGAGCGCTGATCTGGCGGCGTGTCTCATCAGCAAAACGCGGAACATCGAGGCCCTGAGCGGTACACGCGTCCGCTCCCAGAACACTTTCACCCACACCCCCGCCACCAAGGCCCGCCACGATAGCCACCCGGCGTCCCACGACGCTGCCAATGCTCTCCAAGGCAACGACCGTGTCCGCCATCTCCTCGAGACTCTCCACTGCAATCGCGCCTGCCTGGACCATGGCCGCCTTCCACACCACGTAGCTTGAGGAAAGCGCCCCGGTATGGGATGCCGCTGTTTCGGCACCGGCTTCAGTCCGCCCACCTTTCCATACAACAACCGGCTTAGCTCTCGAAACCTCGCGTACAAGTTCCAGGAAGCGCCGGCCGCGGCTGATGCTTTCCAGGTAGGCCCCGATAATCTTCGTTTCAGGGTCGGCCGCAAAATATTCTAGAAAGTCGACACAGTCGAGGTCGGCGCCGTTGCCGAAGCTGATAAGCTTGCTGAAGTTAATGCGCCTCTCCAATCCGAGTTCGACGAATCTGCCGCCATGCCCACCGCGCTGATCTGGTCTGTGCTGATCCGCACACTCGGAACCACGGGTCGGACGCGGAAGCAGTATCCGCCGGCCTCACGCGATGCGATGAACAGGCCCACCATGCCGTGGATTCGATCCGCCCTCACCGCTGCCGCCGCCACCAGCTTCGGACTCGCCACACCGCTGCTCGCCCAGCCCCCGAAGGCCGAGCCCGGCAAATACATAAGATAAATAATTTCATAGGCGGGGGATTGGTAAGAAGATTTGTTATCTGGATAGTTGCTATTATAATGCTCCTTGGGGTCATGACCACTATTTTTGTGCAGGTAAGCCTCACAAATACATTGACAGAAGAGCTTCGTGAAAGAGGACAGGTCATCTCAAGGAATCTGGCAGCAAGCGTTGTAGAACCCATATTGATTGAGGATAGAGTATATGTCCACAGGCTTGTTGAAAATGCTAAAAAGACGGAAAAAGATGTCAAATATATCTATATAACCGATGCGAGGGGTAAATTACTGGCGCATACATTTGAAGGTGGTTTTCCGGGCGAACTTCTCACTGCCCGGATAGATTTGGAAAATAGTTCCCGTCTTCTCGATACGGGTGACGGATATGTCATTGATTTTACTGCGCCAATTCTGGACGGCAGGGCAGGTTTTGTACATATCGGAATGGATGAAACATCCATGCATGAAAAGATTAACCATACAAGCCGTGTAATACTTACCCTCACTCTCCTGGTAGGGGCTCTGGGTGTTTTAATGGCTTATATAGCGGGAAATTATCTGACAAGACCGATACGTTCCCTGGTAAAAGGAACTGAAGAAATAGGCAGTGGGAACCTTGGATATCAAATAAAAACAGATTCAACAGATGAAATAAATATTCTTTCAAAAGCATTCAACGAGATGTCATATAACCTGAATAACAGCATAAACGAACTGCGTGAATCAGAAGAGAGATATAAAAAACTCGTTGACGGTATAAGTGATGCTATTATATTGGTAGATTCACAAAAAAAGATCCTTTCCTGGAACAGTGGGGCTCAAAAGATATTTGGCTATTGTTTAGAGGAAGTCGCGGGCAGTAAAATTAATATATTGTTTCATACGGCGAACGTGACCGATAATTTGGAAATACCTGACGGTGAGAACGTTTTCAAGAGAAAAGACGGCTCGAATTTCCACGGTCTCATAAGCAATAAACCATTGCAGGATAGCCTGAATGCCGGCAATGTACTGGTTATCAAAGATATTACAGAACAGAAGGAGAGGGCAGACCTTGAAAAACTGCTCATGCAATCAGAAAAGCTTTTCACATTGGGTAAACTGGCTGCAGGAGTAGCTCATGAGATTAACAATCCCCTGACCACCATCTCCCTCCACACCCAGATAATGCTGAAGAAAACGCGGGATGAGAAAACGAACAGCAGACTCGAAATCATCAACAGGGAAACTAACAGGGCAGCGCGTATTGTGAAGAGACTGCTTGAATTCGCGCACCAGTCGGAGCCAAAAATAAGTTCGGTAGACATAAATAGGGAGATAGATAATGTGCTAAATGTCCTCGAACCTCAGTTAGATCGTACGAAAATAACTACCGACTTAGAGCCTCTTCCGCTTATCATGGCTGATGGCGAACAGATCCAGCAGGTAATAATGAATATGCTGACAAATTCAATACAATCCATAACAATGGACGGAGAAATAATTATTAAAACCGCAGCAAAACAGGATTACATAGAGATCAGCATAACCGATAATGGCTGCGGCATTTCGCATGATAACATTGGTAGAATATTTGATCCATTTTTTACGACCAAAATGCCAGGTGAAGGTACCGGACTTGGACTCTCGATTTGCTATGGGATTATCAAGAAACATAATGGTTCGATAGATGTAAAAAGTGAAGTGGGAATTGGAACGACATTTACAATAAAATTACCTGTCTTATGAAGAATATTTTAGTAATTGAGGATGAAAAAGAAATTCGGGAAGGGCTTGTTGAAGTGTTGGAAGAAGCAGGTTTCTTGGTAGATTCTGCCGAGAATGGTCAACAAGGACTTGAAAAAATCGGGAAAAAAGATTTTGATGTCGTTGTGACCGATCTCATCATGCATGTTGTTGGGGGAATGGGAGTGTTACGGGAAACAAAACGTATAAAACCCCACACCCGTGTAATCCTGATTACTGCATTTGCAACTGTTGATAATGCAGTTGAAGCCATGAAAGCGGGGGCTTCAGATTACATCACAAAACCGTTTAGAATTGATGAAGTCCAGACAAAAATTCGAAAGGTTCTTGCAGAGGCGGAATTTGATAAATCCCAAATCTTTGATTCCGATCTGATCAAGGCAATCTCAAATCAAATAAGAAAGGATGCGGTAAAACTTCTCTATAAGGCAGGCAGGCTTAAGTTCACAGAGATCCAGCGCGGGCTTGGTATTGAAGATGCAACCAGGTTGAACTTCCATATGAGAGTGATGAAGGCACATAAGATCATAGAGCAGGACGGGGAGAAATTTTATATGCTGACGCCTGCCGGGAAGAAGCTCTTTGAAGCATTGAGAAGCGCTGAGCTTTGAATTTTTTCCAGGCAAAAGTCATTTATTGGAATTTTTCTTATTGTAAAATCAATTAATTAGAAATTTTTTTCTAAACATCTTTTATATATATGCATTGCTTTATGTTAGCCCGAGGCGCGTTTTGTGATGCAACACTGCGAATACGGCTTTTCCGTCAACACGCCGCTATCGGTGGTCCTGTCCGGCGTGTTTTTGTTGGCGACACATTACAACGGCCAGCCGTTGGAACCCGATCATGGCTATCCATTGCGTGGTGTGGCCGGCGCGATTCCTGGTCAACGCAGTGATGATGACCGCTATC
>JAPZAO010000087.1 GCA_027460615.1 Candidatus Methanoperedens sp. | reverse complement strand
AAATGTTATTGTCAGTTTTAGTATGAATGCTCCTGCAGTGTCAAAAAAGTGGGAAAAAGCCCCAGGAGTTGAAGATAGGATTGAAGCTGCAAGAAAAGTTAGCGATGCAGGGTATGAAACGAGAATTCGAATTGACCCGATGGTTCCTGTTTTCGAATGGGATACGCATTATACAAAGCTTGTCGATATGATATTTGAGCAATTTACTCCTGAAAGGATTACTCTCGGTTCGCTGAGAGGGCTTCAAAGCACGATAAATAACTCCAAAGATAAGACATGGGTAACTTTCCTATCTGAAAAATCAAATTGGGGTAAAAAGATTGATTCTGAACTCAGATATGAAATGTACTCAATGCTTATTGATTATTTGAAAAATAAATATAGTTATACAAGAGTTGCTTTGTGCAAGGAGACAGTTGAGATGTGGGAAAAGATAGGATTGGATTATAAGAAAATCAGTTGTAACTGTATTTTTTAGTATCTGAGGTTAATGCCAGAAAAACAAAGGATTTGGAAACATCATTCGAGAATAAAATTACGGCTTTTAAGAAGATATCTCTATATGTGTAGTACTATTTACCCAGATGTTCAATATTTTGAAACACATGGGGGAGCGGGTAGAATTCTATTCAAAGATGGAATAGAGGAAGATGGGTCTGCATTGATTGCAGCCAAGAATCCAAAGCATATTAAATGTGTAATAATGGAAAAAGATGATGAAAAACGTCAAAAAATTAAGAGAATTATTACCGATTGAGCAATATCCCAATGTTATTATTTTGCATGGAGATTCTAATTCAGAGATAAATCGAATATTAGAGCATATTGTCAATTATAAATTTAGCATCGGTTTCATAGATCCTGATGCACCAAAGCAACTTCGATGGGACACAATAATTAAAATTTCAAATCACTCTTATTTGAGAAAAAAGGATGGGTTTTTAAGAAAGCCAGAATTGATAATTAATTTTCCAATTAAAGGAATAAAACAGAATGCGGGATTTTTAGATAAGCCAGATGCTAAATCTAAATCTATCTGTAATGTTAATACACAATTTTATGGGTCGGAAGAATGGAAGGAAGTTTGGAGTAAATGGAAAAAAGATAATGTTAAATCAAGAGAAGGATTGCTAAATTTGTATGTTACTAACTTAGAAAAAGAATATGACTATGTAATCCCATTGGTTTTTGTTGAAAGTACCGCAAATCATCCTTTATATTATATGATTTCTTGCTCACAACATCCTTTAGGAAAAGATTTTTTATTGAAAGTTAAAGATGATATCGAGAAATGGAAAAATGAAGATTGGGTGCGTCAATATTATAAAGTTCATTCATTAATGGATTTTGCTGATGATACAAAAGAATCTGATGGAAAAATACAATCCAGTTTGTTTGATTATTAAATCATAATTCCTAATCTATCACACCCTCACTCTCTCCCCGCACTCATTCCTCCTGTAGACCCCGAACTCTGTCTTCTTCAAAACATCCCCTGAGAACACAGGCCCGTCCTTGCACACACGCAGCCCGTCCACGCAGCACGCCCCGCATATCCCGATGCCGCATTTGATATAGCGGTGGAGGCTGAACTGTGCTTTTGACGGTGCGACCTTATCGAGAACCTTTTTCATCATGATTTCAGGGCCGCAGCAATATATTTGACTGAATTTTTTCTCCTCATCGAGCAGTTGAGTTACATACCCGTGCAATCCTTCTGAGCCATCATCCGTAGCAACCCGCACTTCGCCAGCGGCTTCAAACCGCTCCCTGAACAGCAATTCTTCTTTTTTTTTGGCGCCCAGCAGCGTTATAACCTTAATACCTGACTCACTTGCTTTTTCAGCCAGCGGCGCAAGGGGAGCGGCGCCGACGCCTCCTGCGACCAGCAAAATATTCCCTTTTTTAATATCGAATCCGTTTCCGAAAGGCCCGCGGATACCTACGGAATCGTACTCCTCAAGTTCAAATAATGCAGAGGTTGCATGTCCTACTTTCTGAACCGTTATGGCATTCTCGCAGGAGAGCGCCATCGGTATTTCATCCACGCCCCGAATCCAGACCATCACGAACTGCCCCGGTATCAGTTCAAAAGAGGTATCAAAATAAATAGTCCTGATTGTAGGTGTCTCATCCACAACTTTTGTGATTACTGCATTAGCAGGTTTCATACTCTGTGCGCCATCCCGTGTATATCCTCAAGAGTCCATTCCTTTTCTTCAAGGAATTCCTGCATACATGAGGAAATATCATTGAAAATATTAATATTATTACCAACCGCAGAACCGATCTCTACAGCCTGCGCGCCTGCCATCATGAATTCGATTACGTCCTTGTAATCTGAAATTCCGCCCACGCCGATCACAGGTATATCAAGGGCTTCATAGAGGTCAAAGACGCATTTTATCGCCACCGGCTTAATTGCGCGACCTGAAAGCCCGCCGAATTTATTGCCCAGAATGGGATACCCGCTTTCGATATCAATCGCCATTCCCCGGACAGTATTTATCGCGACCACGGCATCGGCCCCGCCGCGCTGTGCTGCCAGTCCTATGTCTTTTATATTCGTAACATTCGGAGTAACCTTCACCCAGACGGGCACGTTTGCGGCACATTTAACGGCTCTTGTGATATCTTCCACAAGCTCGGGGTCTATCCCGATTTCAGCGCCGTAACCGTGTGCATGCGGGCAGCTCACGTTAAGCTCGAATGCATCGGCGCAAAGCGCCCCTGCGATTTCTGAAAAATCAAGAGAGCAGCCGCCGAAGATGCTTGCGATTACAGGAACACCGGCCTCTCTTGCAATATCTATCTCACCCTGGAAATTCTTATACGACGGGTTGGGAAGACCCATCGCATTCAGGTAACCGCAATCTACTTCCACCATGCTCGGGTTGCTGTGGCCGCCTTTTGGCTCCAATCCGATGGATTTTGTAACGACGGCTCCCGCCCCGCTTTCGGCTATTCTTTTAAGGGAGCCGCCTGTGGTGCCCATGATGCCCGCGGCAAGCATGAGAGGGTTTTTGAGTTTGAGTCCTGTTAAAGTGAGTGAGAGCATTATGGCTTTACCATGTCTGGTAAATACTTAGTTCTTTTTATAGTTGCCCCTGAAAAGAACGGATGAACAGATTTATTTTCGACTATAAAAATTATACTGGATTATTGCGACGACCATAATTATAAAAGATATAAGATTGGCTGAAACAATGATTACATCCCTGATATGATAACCATAAAGCGCCCACAGTATTGTGCCTGCGCTGAATTGCAATAATGTGGCAGGGCTGATATCCCTGGCCGATTTTGTCCTGTGCATTTTTATAATCTGGGGAACAAACCCGAAAGTCGTAAGAAGGGCCGCCCCCATTCCTACCAGATACCATTCCATTTTTTGAAATCTCCATCACTTAATCAGCAAATTCATCAACTTATGGCCTTCCACAAGCCCGAAAATACCTTCCTTTGCCGCAGCCTCATCGAACCTCTCCACATAATCCGCGCTCTCGGTCGAAGAATAAACCGCAAAAGGAACAGGCTCTCTTGTATGCGTTTTCAGAGATATCGGGGTGGGGTGGTCGGGCAGCACCATAACCCGGAAATCCCCGAACCCGCCAAGCTCGTTCAGCATGCCTCCCACCACCTTCTCATCAAAATCCGATATCGCCTTTATCTTGGCTTCGATA
>JAPZAO010000086.1 GCA_027460615.1 Candidatus Methanoperedens sp. | reverse complement strand
TAAGTAGGCACCAAAGTCTTGGTGGGGGTCGGTGTAGCTGTGTAAGTAGGCACCAAAGTCTTGGTGGGGGTCGGTGTAGCTGTGTAAGTAGGCACCAAAGTCTTGGTAGGGGTCGGTGTAGCCGTATAGGTGGGCACCAATGTCTTGGTAGGGGTCGGTGTGCCTGTAAATGTAGGCTCCAAAGTCCCGGCGGGTGTAGGCGTGGCAGTGGTTTCAACCAATGGCGTCGGGGTATAGGTTGGTAAAATGGCCGCCAACCGGCCATAATAAACGATCGGCGATTGATAAGGAGTAACAAAAAACAAAAATTCGATCGTCTCAGGACGGTTAAATCCAATCACGGACCACTTGACAGACGGGCTCGAGTCGAATGACTGGTTGAGGGGAGGACTGGCAAATAATTGCGGAGATCCCCAGGTTCCATCACTTGTCCTTTTGATCACGCATATTTCATCCAAAGATTTGCAGGATGGATTAAGGGGGTGCCCGTGGCCAATGATGTACATCTCCCCTGAATTATTCCATGCCAGGGCAGGATCATTGGTGTAGGCATTTAGACGTTCATCCACCCACTCCGGACCGTTTTTGATAGCGTAGTGGATGCGACCATAGATCTCGGGCTGATCAAAGTTTTCAATATATGTGAGGTGACGGATGCCGTCCAGGGTGATCAGAAGGCCAGGTCCCTGGTCAATGTTAATTCCAAAATAATGCGAAGTCCATACCGGGGCAGTGCTGACCATTTCAATATTCCCCCAAATCCCTGAACTGGAACGCGTGCGCGCCAATATACGCACGGGGCTGCTGGCTTCGGAGATCCAAGCAACGGTGAGGGAATTATCTGCGCTAGAAATAGCCAGCGCCGGGTGATTCGCATTACCAGAGGCATCTACCTGTGTCGGATCACCATATGGAGTCAAGGTGTTGGCGTCCCGATCATAAACGTAAGCCTGATGGACAATGTGGTTTGATTTGTTCCAATAAGATATATGGATCAATCCGGCTAAATCGATCATGCCGGAAACCCCGCTAGTTCCCATATAGTCCCCAGCAACCACGGTGCCGCTATCGGTAAAGAGTGTGATGGGACTTAGAAACGAATTGCTTGCGATATCGAAGGGGTAATCCAGCAGCTTCCCTGCCCTCGTATTTGTAAGGACATGAATAATATGGTCTCCATCGTAAATGGTCTCAATGGACAGCGACTCCGTACTGGTCGTGATCTGGGTCAGCAAGGAAAAATCACCGGCTGCATTCGGCAATCCAGTATTGGGAGTCCAATAACACCGGATGTTGGAAGTAAAGGTTTGCGCGGCAAAGATATACAACCGATCTGTTTTGGTGCGCACAATCTGCCGCGGAATCACATCGGTGAAGCCACTTCCGACCGGCATGAATACGTCGGGAAGCGGCGTATTGGTGCTGGTAAGCGCAGGTGTCAGCGAGGCTGTTAAGGATGGAGTCAGGGTGGGGGTTTATGCAGCCCCCCGGCTCTTCGGATGACCTCCATACCCGGCGCAAGTAATAAATGGAATGCATTGCTGATGAGCGCCTGCGTTCCCATATCGTACAGCTCTTCGGGTGTGAGCGTCTTCACCGTGGCTTTTGTGGCAACGGGCATGAAGGCTGGCGTATCTATGACGCCGTGGTTTGTCCTGAGTTTTCCTGCTCTTGCGCCTGTATTTTTATCTGTGTGGATTAGCTCGTACATTTCTTTTACCTGAATACCAGCATTGCATCGCCGAAACTGTAAAACCTGTATGATTGTGATATAGCCTCGTTATAAGCTTCAATTAACCGCTCCCTGCCTGCAAATGCGCTTACCAGCATCAAGAGGGTGGATTTGGGGAGATGGAAATTGGTGATTATTGCATCGATATTCGATTTGAAACCGTAATGCGGGTAAATGAAAAGCTGGCTCAATCCATCGTGTGCTGCGATTTTTCCGTCAACGCATGAACTTTCAAGCGCTTTTACAGTGGTCGTCCCGGCTGCTATGAGTTTACCTTTTGTTTTATTGATTATTTCTGCACTTTCCGCGCTTACAGAGATATATTCCGGTTCCATGTTGTGGTCTTCGATTTCCTGGGCTTTAACAGGAGTGAACGTGCCAAGACCCACATGAAGAGTGACATACGCAATACTTACACCTTTTTCTTTTATCCTGTCCAGCAGATGTTCTGTGAAATGAAGACCTGCAGTCGGCGCCGCAATTGAGCCATTTTCCCTGGAATAGACCGTCTGGTATCGGTTCTTATCATCGAGTTTTTTCTTGATATACGGCGGGAGCGGCGCCTCGCCGATTTTTTCGAGAATATCGTTCAGGTTGCCGTTGCTGTTAAAATCAACAAGATACCTGTTGGTGTTGGGGTTCTTTCTGACTTCAAGGACTGTCGCTTCAAGCTCGCCGAAATGGAGTTTTGTACCTTCATGGATATTTTTGCCCTGTATGAGACACTCGTATCCTGCGCTGCTCTTTGAGACAACAAGCGCTTCCACGTGCCCGCCTGTCCTCTTTTTGCCCTGGAGTTTTGCAGGGATGACACGGGAATCATTTAGCACAAGGGTATCCCCATCTTCAAAATAACCAACAATATCAGAAAAACGGCGGTGCTCAATATTTTTCCCCAGCACCATTAATCTCGATGAATCCCTGGGTTCTATGGGCGACTGGGCAATCAGTTCTTTTGGGAGATTATAATCGAAATCAGAGAGTTTCATCTGTCTGCTTAGTTCACATGCCGGGTTAAGTAACTTTTCTCAAAATAATCTCATCACTCCCTTGAGAAATACACTAAACTTATTGTTTATATTATTTTGCAACAATCAATTCATCTAATTTTTGATACAATCCACAAAACTCAATAAAATCGCCAATAAGTGCTTCTCCTTTTTTAGTTAGCTTGTATTTGATTCTATTTTCATCATTAACTCTAACAATAACAGGTTCGATTAAATTAAATTTTGTAAGGTCTTTTATTCGTCTATTAAGGGTACTGGGGCTTATATTTACATCACGTAAAATATCATTAAAAGATTTTGGTTGATTTTTAAGAGTCACTAATATCTCGCAGAAATAACTCTTGTTGACAACTTTCATCGGCATGTCAGAAAAGGAAGTATTATATACACTTGAATGGATAATACCAACTTGGAATTTAACTTTCATTGTGGTAGTTAAAAGGCGGTTGAATTATGGATGGAATAAAAAAAGTTGGCTCAAAAAAGATGATGGCAATTGGAATTATTGTAGCAATTGGGCTCTTGATTCCAACATCAGTTACAGTACCTTATGAGAAATTGGAGAATTATCAAGAAAGTTATACGACTCAAGAGTCTTACGAAGTTCAAGTACCATATAACGATATAGAATATTATACAGAAAAAGAACCATTTCCAGATATAAAGTACACAACAAAAAACTTGGTCTATAATGCTGCTTATAAAACTTGTGTGGGGAGAGTTCCACTAATTAGAAGAAATCCAATTAGCCATTTTACTTAAAAAGCTATCTCTTTTTTAGCTATGACCTGATTTTGCAAAAATTCTATCAACAGATTTAAATACTTTGTTAAGACTGCCTTTCATGGCAGAAACTTCAAAAGTTTTTAAAGGAGTCTCCATCACGGACTCCCTTAAAAACTATTTAGCTATAAGAAATGTCTCGCTATGCCAATTTTTATATTTCCTAAACATAGCGGAC
>JAPZAO010000085.1 GCA_027460615.1 Candidatus Methanoperedens sp. | reverse complement strand
CCTTTCGCTGATCGCTTCATGGAAGATGGTGTGTTCTCGCTACGGATTCGCGGAATCTTCGAAGGTATTGCTTCCGGCGAATGGCCGTTCCTCAAGGTGGTCGTGATTCCGAGAACCTCCGAACAGGAGCACAAGCTCTTCCTCTATCTGCGCGAAGTCGCGCGCCAGGGGCTCTCGACCGCAATTCCAGAGGTGTATCTCTACAACCTCCTGCATGCTCGTTCCGTCGAGGCCGAACAGTACGGACTCCAGCGAACAGAGGAATTCAGGAACTATCTTCGAGCAGACGATCTCTCGCGCGCCATAGAAGGGTCGAACCAGGCGCGTCTGGCCATCCGGAAATTGCTTGCCTTTCGCGAAGGCCCGGAGCCGCAGCTCAACGGAAGAGAGGCGATGGCCCTTATTGGAGCGATGTATTTCATGGACCGCGTCGAATACGCGCAACTCGCAAACCAAGCTGCGAGCGAGATCTCCAGCCGTGAGCCGATCCCCGGCCCGCGCGTCCTGATCAAAGGCTCGCCACTCCACCACACTGGCTTGCATCAAGCGATCGAATCGCACGGTGCGGTGGTCGTCGCAGAAGACGATTGGTGGGGCTCGCGCGCTCCTGCGAAGGAAATCCCGCAAGACGGCGACCTCGTTCGGGCGATCTTCGAAACCTGTTACTTTGAAGCACCGAGCCCCCGCGATCCTTCTAACACGTGGTTTCTCTCTGCGTCAGCAAACGTCGACGCAGTGGTCTTCTATCTGCCCGCGGAAGATGATGTCCTCGGTTGGGACTATCCAAGCCTCCGGCAAACTCTGGACCAACGCGGTACGCGTTCGCGAGGATGCCTCGGAAGAACTGAGCGCCGAATGCCACCAGTGCATTAGGGACTTCGTTCGGAAGCTGGACACATAATGGCCGAAAAACAACTGGAGTCCACCGTCGCTGCGGCTGAATACCAGAAGGCATGGTTTACAAATCTCCGCCTCGATGTCTTTGAAAACCAGAAACCCTATGCCATCGTTCAGGCCGATATGCCCCTGGAGTTGTTCCAGGTCTTGGATGTGCCCACGGTGAGCAATCAGTGGTGGGCCGCAATCATATCGGCCAAGCGACTCTCCCCGGTTTATCTCGACTGCATGAACGAGCGCGGTTTTCACGAGGGCCTCTGCCGCTACTGCAGCCTGGGGCTCGCCTCCACTCTGTGCGCCGATGCCGCGCCTCCGCCCTGGGGCGGACTTCCCCGTCCAGCACTGATGGGGGCGCGCCTGACGTGCGACTGCATCCAGCGTGTGTTTCGCATCTGGTCCGAAGCGTTCGGCACCGAATTCATTGCCTTGGACGCTCCCGGCGCAACCGAGCTTCCTCCTCGCTGGTGGGAACTGAGCCGCTATCGATGGAAGGAATTATTTGAAGAGCACCGCCTCGACTTCATGGTGGCGCAATTCAACCGGCTCATCGAAAGTCTCGAGCGCATCGCATCGAAGAAGTTCGATCGCGAACGCCTGCGCACTCTGATGGAAGGCGTGAACCGCCAGGAAGAATATTTCGAAGAGGTTCGCGACCTGATCTGTACTGCGCCCCGGACTCCCGTACGCATGCAGGAACAGGTCAACAACGTCATGGCGACGCAATGGCTTCGCGGCTCGGAATGGGCCATCTCGCATGCGCGGAGGTTTCGCGATGAAGTGAAGACGCGTGTCGAAAGCGGCATCGCCGCATGTCCCGGAGAGCGGCTGCGGCTCATGTGGGTAGGCGCCGGCCTCTGGCACGATATGGACTTCTACACAGCCTTCGACGAATTGGTGAAGTTCGGGATGAAGAACTTACATCTGATTACCCAGATGTTCTTTTGAAAAACCAAGTAGAGCGGCAATCAAAAGAACTTTCAGGACAGAGAGACAAACTCAAATCCCAAAAGCAAGTCCTTGAAGATGAATTAACTCCACTTGAGAATCAAATTGCAATGATTGAATGGATTGCGGAATCGAATCCGGATATCTTTTCTATTCAGAAGCAACTGGAAAAACTTCACAGCAACGAAAAAGAACTTTCATCATTCATGGAAGAACAAGCAAAATGGAAGGAAATCTCAGAGCACATTGCTATTCTGCGTAAGGAAATTAACTCCTACCCGCCAATAGATCGACAGAAATTGAATATTTCAGAACTTTCGACTAAGATAGCTTCACTTGCCAGCCAGATTGCAGACAAAAAAGCACGCCTCAATGATGCCGAGAAAATCCTCACGCAATCAAGTAATACTGGCGCTTTAATGCGTTTTTTCAAACGATTACCCAAACCCGAAGACCAGCAAGCCAATGTCATCAACCTGAAAAAGCAAATAGCTGATCTGGTTATTGAACATACGAAAGTTCAGGATTCTCTCAAAGTCAATCAAAACGTCTTGAATCGTACCGAAACATTGATTGCTGAAGTATCAAAATACGAACAAGTTAAGAGTCTACGTTCTGATGCCATAAAACGGAGAAGCCAGTTATCATCTACTCTGGCTAACATGCTCGATCGCCTTACTATGTGGGGGATTATTAACGCAACGCCTACTGGCGTTGAAGAAATGTTCGCTCTTGTTTTGAAAACTCATTCAGAAGTTGCCGCTAAATTTGCAAATGCCAATATTCCGATGCTTAAGGAAAGAGCAAGTGCATTACGTTCTGAGATAGCAAGATTATCTTATGAAATCGCACAGATTGAAAACATTCTATCACAGGTCGAAAAAGCTGTCATTGCCAAAGCTTCCATAATCGGCGCGACTCTCACAAAGACATATCTCAGCGATGATATCCAGGCGCGAAAATTTGATACGGTTATATTGGATGAAGCCTCAATGGCTCCTATTCCAGCTTTATGGGTAGCGGCATTGCTTGCTGATAAGAATCTGATAATTGTTGGTGATTTCAAGCAGCTTCCGCCGATTGTTCTTTCAAACAATGCCTTAACAAAAAAATGGCTTGGGGAAGATATTTTTCAAGTATCTGGTGTTAGGGCTCTTTGGGAGAAGAATGAACCACCAGAATATTTCATACCGTTGACTGAACAGATGCGAATGTTACCCCAAATAGCTAATATCGCTAATCTATTCTATGATGGAATACTTAGAACACCGGTTAACCTGCACAGTTCCAATTATGAAGAACTTTATCAGTGGTTCAATAAAGATTGGGGCCATGATATGCCAGTTCTTCTTGTCGATACCGGTTCACTTAACGCTTGGGTAACGAGCGTCGGCAAAAATGGCAAAGGAAGCAGACTGAATTTCCTTTCAGCAACTGTATCTGTTGACCTTGCAGAACAACTTCTTCGTCAAGACCGACCAAAACGGCAAGAAGGCGGGCCAAAAAGAATTCTGCTTGTATCACCATATCGCCCACACGCCGAATTGGTGAAGGTTCTTATTCAAGAAAACAGCCTACTTCAAGATGACGTTATTTCGGGAACCGCTCATAGCTTTCAGGGTTCCGAAGCGCATGTTGTTATTTTCGATCTGGTAGCCGATGAACCGCATTGGAAAGTAAACCTCTTCATACCTGACTGGGACGATCAAATTAAATGCCTTCTCAATGTTGGCTTGACAAGAGCAAAGTTTCGGTTAATCATCCTTGGGGATTTTAAATACTGCCAATCTCAAGGCAAGAAGGCATTCTTGGGTAAGACTCTTTTACCCTATTTGCTCAAGAATTATCCTCGAATCGAAGCAGCACAACTTGTTCCAGATGGTTTAGCGGCAAGAGCAGCAAAAGCGCAGATGAGCATGCTTGGGGGTGCAATTGAACCCGATTCAGACCGCATCGTTGTTACTCAGGCAGATTTTTTCCGTATTCTTTCGGCGGATTTCTCACATGCGAGTAGTCGAATAGTGATCTATTCTCCTTTCATCACTCAAGACCGAACAGGTTTTCTATTACCTCAACTGCAGGCAGCTGCAGCGCGCAATGTCTTTATTTACGTTTTGACAAAACATGATTCTGAGCGCAAAAAATCAGAACTGCAGCAGTATAGAAAGCTCGAAACACAGCTTTCAGAAATAGGCGCCGTCGTTATCCATAAATTGCATATGCATGAGAAGCTTGTTTTTATCGATAACGATATCACATGGATTGGTTCGTTGAATCCTTTGAGTTTCTATAACACACAAGAAATCATGGAGCGCCGGAAAAGCACCTCAGTCCTTCAAGATTATTTCAAGATTCTGCGTTTAGAAGAACTGCTTTCTGTTCCCGGCAAACCAGAATCTAAATGTCCAATATGCGGTTCGGAAATGATAGCTGCTGATGGAGTAAAAGAGCCTTATTATTGGCGCTGTGTTAATGATGAATGTTATTCACGAGGAATTAGCCAGCCCTATCCTATCGGTGGCATGCTTACATGTAAGCGTTGCAATTCAAAAGTTGAGTTTGGATATTGGGGTGATTATCCGCATTGGCGGTGTTCTTCAAACACAAAACATCGGCAGAAAGTCTTCAAATCTCATTTGCGTTTGCCAAAAATGGTAGACCTTATTCCAAAGGCAGAGCGAAAAAAAGTATGTGAGATATTGCACATCGACAACTTTGATTCGTTCGTCATTAATGACAATCGCCACCTGACGAAATCCAATACTGTCCAAACCAGTTTGATCGGTGATACTAAATGAGAAAAGATAATGCTTCAATACATCGTTTTTTTCAGCAATCAGGAAACGGTTTCTGTAAAATACGAAAAACAGAACGAAGAAAGGGTGGCACATGAAATCAAGCAAAATTAAGGTACTACACGCACAGGAGAATGGGCAAGTCAAACAGCTAAATAGCAGTTGCACTGTTACTCTGCACCTTCACAGTCTGCGGTATATGACGTTGCCCAAGTTGATGTCAGGTGAAATAAGAGTTGCAAAGGAAAAACTCAAAGAGGTAGTATAATGGAAAATACATTTCAATATCCTCCAGAGCTTCTGAGCCTCCTGATCGAAACCATACCGAGGCTTTGCAGGGGTAAGAAAGATCTTCTATTGTTCTTCCAGGGTGCAGGAGTTAGTCCAAGCTTGCTGTCAATTTATGAAGCTCTGCTTAAAACAAACAGTGGTGCATTCAAGAAGCCTATAGTAGCTCGTGAGCTTTTAACAAAACTAAATGAGAACGGTGACCGGAGCCTTCGCGAGCGGCGAGAGATTTTGAAGCGCGTAACAGAATTTCAAGACTTTTCAGTTTGTTGGGAGAATGACCAAGCAGCGGCGCGAGGGTACGTTGCTCAAGTCCGTGAACTTGTGCATGTTAAGGACAGCTTTACACGAATGCAAATAGAGAGGGATGAAGAGCGTCGAAAACGCCTTGCTGAGCAGACCGCACTCTTTAATGCAGAAAAAGATCGCAAGGCAAAAATTGAAATGGTGAAAGCAGATCTTTATGCGCTTTTTGGGGAGCATGACGCAAGAAAACGTGGAAAAAAACTTGAGGGTGTGCTTAATTCGCTTTTTGCCGCATATGGTATTCTCGTTAGGGAAGCATTTACTGTGAAAGGCGCATGTAAAGAAGGAGTTATCGAACAAATCGATGGAATAGTAGAGTTGGATAGTTGTCTTTACTTGGTAGAACTCAAATGGTGGAATGAACCGCTCGGTACAGCTGAGGTTTCACCACATATAGTAAGAGTGTATGGACGAGGTGGACAAGCGAGAGGTATTTTCATCTCATACTCAAGATATACTAAACCTGCAATCACAACATGCCGTGAAGCATTAGCAGGTGGAACTGTCATAATTTTGTGTAATCTACAAGAAATTGTTGATTTGTTTGAAAAAGAGGGAGATTTAAAGAAGTGGTTAAAAGCCAAGGTGACAGCGGCAATTGTAGATAAGAATCCCTTATACCTCGTCTAAATCGCTATTTATATGTACAAACTGAACAGTATGTTACTCTTTGGTAGGCTTTATAGACCGAAAGAATGAAATTCGCATACTAGAGGATATTTATAATTCGAATTCATCTTCCCATTTGGTAATCTACGGCAAGCGGAAGGTGATCTCAGGGATTTCGCCCTTTTCTGCTTCATGGCAAATGAATCCAAGACTATTTATACAGAAAATAAAAAATGAAGATGTAACAAACATATTGAAAAAGCCAGGCAACAAATTCAAAGTGAGGTTATAAAATGTCTGCACAGATCAAAACAATGCTTTTAGCAAACGGAAGGGTGAACTACTACCTTATAAAAACCGGAGGCTCAGCATGAAACTGTGGATGTCCCTCTATGCGATGATATGGGTCGTATTCATCGAGTTCTTGCTTGCGATGACGCCGGGCGCATCGGTTGTTTTACGAAATCTCCATATCGTCCTTGGGCTTGTGATAATCGGTCTTGCCTGGTACAACTTCAACGGAGTGCGCTGGACTTCGGTACCAGGGAGGGTGAAACGCATCGCGAAAACAACCTTCATCCTGTCTATCGCTATCGGCGTTCTTGGACTCCCTCTCTACTTCGGCACCGTGGGGCCTATCTTCTTCGGAATCACCCTCGGAGGACTGATACTCTTCTTCCATGTGGTCGTTGGGTTCGCTATCATCACGCAGGCCGCTGCTGTTGCCATCGTCTACGACATGTGGGAGGACAGGGAGTTCGCGAAAGAGACAGCCCCGGGCGATGTGCCCGAAATGCCGGTGCAAAAATAACAATGATCAGAATTGCTGTAACTTGATACCCATTTTTCTCTCAAGCGCCTTCCTATAAACCATATTCGCAGTCGCCACATCCTGTATAGCAAGCCCTGTAGAATCAAAAACCGTTATATCAGAATCCTTTGTTCTTGCTTTCTTCCTGCCAGTAATTACTTCGCCCAGTTCGCAAAAAATATCCTTTTCCGAAATCAATCTCTTTGACAGCGGCACATTAATCTCGCCCGAATGCGAAGCCTGCGGGAGGTCATCAACCACGACTTTAGCGCGCTTCAATATCATCGGGTCAAGTTCCTCTTTACCAGCCGCATCCGCCCCAATCGCATTGATATGAGTCCCTTCGGAGATCCAGTCGTTCATTACAATTGGTTCTCTTGAAGGAGTTGTAGTTACGAGAATATCACAATCGCAAACTTCTTTAATGGTTTTTTTAGCTGTAATTTCGCACTCTATGATTAGTTCCATATCGTCTTTGAACGAAAGAGTACCTTTCTCAGATGTGCTCGTGGCTTTTACCTCGTCAATATCCATCACTTCATTTATCGCCATAAGCTGCGTCCTTGCCTGGTTCCCCGTCCCAACAAAACCCACGGTTTTCGCATTCCTGCGCGAAAGGTATTTCACAGCAACACCGCCGGCAGCACCCGTTCTCATATCGGTCAGGTAAGTGCCGTCCATTACCGCAATAGGTGCACCTGTTTCGGTTGAGTTGAGGATAACGAGCGCCATCACCGTCGGAAGACCTTTTTTCGGGTTGTCGGGATGGACATTCACTATCTTGACACCTGTAATGTCCTGCTCTTCAAGATACGCAGGCATCGTCCTCAGGTCGCCGTTATGCTTTTTGAAATAAAGATAAAGCTTGGGCGGCATCTGGACTTTTTTAAGACCGTGCTGCCTGAACGCTTCTTCCACGACCGCAAGCGCGCCTTTTATATCCAGAAGCGATTCCACTTCGTTACGGTTGAGCCAGAGAATTTGGTTTTCCATAAATAAATACCCCTTTTTATAGAATATGGCAACAATCTGATAAATAATATGCTATTTACTAACAAATATTGCCGCATCCATCAGGTATATTTAAACCCCAACGAGTAAAGCACAACCTACAATTTAAATATCATTCTGAAAATCAAGGAGCATCATGACGCTTGAAAAACTTGACGTAGCTCTCTTAAAAAAATCCGGTTACATGAAACAGAAGCAAAAAGACCTTTTCGTGGTCAGGCTTCGCATGCCATGCGGCAACGTTACCTGTGAGCAGCTTGCGGGAATCAGCGAAATTGCAAAGAAATACGGCACAGGCTATGTTCATATCACCACAAGGCAGGGGCTGCAAATCCCCAACGTGGACATACATAATCTCGATGCAATCACAAAAGAGCTTGAAGATAACGGCACGCCTCCCGGTTCATGTGGGCCGCGTGTGCGTAATATCATTTCATGCCCGGGAAATCTCGAATGCAATTACGGTATCATAGACACATACGGCCTTGCCGGAATACTGGACAAGGAATTTTTCGGGGAAGACATGCCTGTAAAAATAAAGTTCGCAGTTACTGGATGCCCCAACGCCTGCGCCAAACCGCAGGAAAACGACCTCGGCGTGATGGGAATACTCAAGCCTGCCATTTATACCGCCGACTGCTCAGGATGCGGGACGTGCACGTTTATGTGCCCCGAAAAAGCCATCGTCGTGGAGAATGACAAAGCAAAAATCATCTGGGACAAATGCAACCTGTGCGGCGCCTGTGTGGGAACATGCCCTTCCGACCTCATTACCGAGGAATGGAAAGGCTATAAGCTCTTTGTGGGCGGAAAAATCGGGAAGCACCCCAAACTCGGAGTGGAATTGACAGAAGCAAAATCCCAAGAGGAAGCTGTCGCCATATTCAGGAAAATAATCGACTGGTCAAAGAAAAACACCAACATCGGCGAGAGGTTCGGGGACTGTATTGACCGCGTGGGATTTGAAAAATTCAGGGAACAGATATTAGGATAGAATAAGGATTAGGATAATAAATGTCAGAACAACTTGATATTGAAAATTTAGCAAAAGAATACGAGAATAAATCACCGCAGGAAATCCTGGAATTGGCGCTTGGGATATTCAAGAATATTGCAATCTCATTTAGCGGCGCTGAGGATGTTGTATTGATTGACATGGCGAAAAAAACAGGCAAGAGCTTTCGGGTTTTTACACTCGACACCGGGCGCCTCCATCCTGAGACTTACCAGTTCATCGAAGATGTCAGGAATACCTACAACATTAATATCGAGGTGTTCTTTGCAAACCGGGATGCGACAGAAAAGCTTGTGAAGGAAAAAGGTTTATTCTCGTTCCGCAAAGACGGTCACAAGGAATGCTGCGACGCGCGCAAGGTGGACCCGCTCAAGCGCGCCCTCAACACTGTTGACGCCTGGATAACGGGCCAGCGCAAAGACCAGAGCCCGGGAACAAGGGCGGCAGTACCCGTCATCCAGAAAGACCCGACATTCGGGACAGGCAAACTCGTTAAATTCAACCCGCTTGCGAACTGGACGTCAAAGCAGGTATGGGATTATATTCGCGAGAACGACGTCCCATACAACAAATTGCATGAGAAGGGGTTTGTCAGCATAGGATGCGAGCCGTGCACGAAACCCGTGCTTCCCGGCCAGCATGAGCGCGAAGGGCGCTGGTGGTGGGAGGATGCCACGAAGAAGGAATGCGGGCTGCACGCGGGGAATGTTAAGAGATAATTTTTTTATTAGTTTTTAAGCTGGGATAACAATGACACAGATTAAACCACATGGCGGAAAGTTAATCAACAGGACATTAACAGAACAGAAACGGAAAAAGATCATCGAGCAAACTTCCGAGTACCAGAGCGTACCGGTCAGCGCTGACCTGATGAAAGATGTCGAGAACATCGCCTCAGGGCTGTTCAGTCCCCTTGAAGGTTTCAACTGCCGCGAGGAATATGAAAGCATCCTCTATAATAAACGCCTCTCAAACGGTCTTCCCTGGACGCTTCCGATAGTGCTTGATACAGACAACAGCGGCATATTAGAAGGAGACGACATCCTCCTGAAGAACAATGACCACCTTGTGGCCGTGATGCAGGTGGACGAAATATTCAGCTATGACAAAAGAGCCTACGCTGAGCAGGTGTTCGGGACGAACGATGCTGCGCACCCGGGCGTTGCAAAGACGTATTCAATGAAAGACACACTGCTTGGCGGGAAAATAAACCTGGTAAATGAATCACAAACGCCGTACTATAAATATGCGATGAAGCCCGAAGAAACAAGGAACCTTTTCAAAGAAAAAGGCTGGGAAAAAGTAGTCGGGTTCCAGACGCGCAATGTCGCGCACCTCGGTCATGAATACCTCCAAAAATCCGCGCTCACGATGGTGGACGGGCTGTTCATCAACCCGGTCATAGGCAAGAAAAAAAAAGGCGATTTCAGGGACGATGTTATTCTTGAAAGTTACGAAGTGCTTATCGATAATTATTATCCCAAGGACAGGGTCGTTCTTGGCATTTTCCAGACCGAAATGCGCTATGCAGGTCCGCGCGAGGCGATATTCCACGCAATCGTCCGAAAGAATTACGGGTGCACGCATTTCATCATCGGCAGGGACCATGCCGGCGTGGGCAACTATTATCACCCGTTTGCGGCTCAGGAGATTTTCAAGGAATTTCCGGATATCGGTATCGAGCCCATGTTCTTCATGTCGTTTTTCTACTGCAACAAATGCGGAGGGATAACCAATGACAAGGTATGCCCGCACAGCGACAGGATTGATTTTAGCGGGACGAAAATGAGGCAGATGATAGAAGCGGGGAAACGGCCAACAGCAGACCTGATGCGTCCCGAAGTGGCGGATGTCATTTTGAAGTCAGGGAAACCTTTTGTGGATTAGTTGATTTACTGTCACTTTAACTAATGCTGCAAGGGCTAACCAATTAGAAACCCTTAAAACCTTTAAGAGAATCTTTAGAGAGATTTAGCCAAGCCGATAAGCTGGAAAAGAATTATGCTTAAAAGAGAAAACCTTAATGGTATTATAAAATCCCTCGGTCTTGTTTTCGGGGACATAGGAACAAGCCCGATATACACCCTTACAGTTATTTTTCTCCTTACAGAGCACACATTAGCCAACGTCCTTGGCATCCTCTCTCTCATTATATGGACGCTTATTATTGTAGTAACAATAGAATATGCATGGCTTGCCATGAGCCTCGGCCAGAAGGGTGAAGGAGGCACCATAGTCCTTCGTGAAATACTTATCCCGATGTTAAAGTCGGGAAGAAAAATCGGGTTTGTCATCCTGCTTTCCTTCATCGGCATATCCCTTCTTTTCGGCGATGGCGTTATCACTCCTGCAATAAGCATACTCAGTGCAGTCGAGGGTATAGTACTTATTCCCGGATTTGAGGGAACCTCGCCGGAAACGCTTGTTATCATTGCAGCTATAATTGCAATCGCGCTGTTTTCAATCCAGAAAAAGGGCACCGAAAAAATTGCATGGGCGTTTGGTCCTGTGATGGCGTTGTGGTTTTTATCAATAGCAGCATCCGGTTTTGTTTCGATCCTCAATGTTCCGGCGGTGTTACATGCAATAAATCCTTATTATGCTTTTGAATTTCTCATGGAGAATGGTATAGCCGGCTTCTTTGTGCTTTCCCAGGTTATACTCTGCGCCACAGGCGGCGAGGCGTTATATGCCGACATGGGACAGCTTGGAAAGCTTCCTATCATCAGGGGCTGGTATGTTGTATTTTTTGCTCTTTTACTGAATTATCTCGGGCAGGGTGCCTTTATTATTCAGCATCCCGAGGCAACAAATGTGCTTTTTGATATGGTATTCCAGCAGGCGCAGATTCTTTATATACCATTTCTCATCCTCAGTATTCTTGCAACAATTATAGCCTCCCAGGCAATGATAAGCGGGATGTTTTCCATAGTATATCAGGGAATTACAACTAGGGTTCTACCCATGCTAAAGGTGGATTATACATCGGCTAAACTGAGTTCGCAGATATACATTGGCACTGCCAACTGGGTTTTACTTTTATTTGTTTTATTTATTATGTTTGATTTCAAGGAATCACATCGTTTAGCTGCAGCATACGGTCTTGCGGTCACCGGAACTATGGCTCTTACTGGAATTATGATGACATGGATTTTTTATTTAAAGGGTAAAATGTCAAAATTCGCCATCGCACTTCTTGTGACAGTTGTTGATATTATATTCCTCCTGTCAAGCCTTCACAAATTAGAAATACGCTACGGAGGCTACTGGTCGATCATTTTAGCACTTATTCCTTTCACCATAATTATGGTTTACACGTCCGGGCAGAAAAAACTTTATAACGCGCTCAAACCCATGGATTTAGATGTTTTCCTTGGGGAATATAATAGATTATATTCAAGTATAAATAAAATCAAGGGAACAGCGCTTTTCTTTGCGAGAGATATAACAAGGATTCCACCGTATATTGCTAACACGATGTTCGAGAATAACATCGTTTATGAGGATAACATAATTGTGTCCATGATTAAATTAGACAACCCCTTCGGGGTTGCAAGCTCTTTTAAGGAGAAGCTTGCAGACGGCCTGCGGATTTTTGAGATAAGGATGGGGTATATGGAGGTGGTCGATGTCGAGAAGTTATTGAAGGAATCCGGAATAGATGAAAAAACGATATTCTATGGTCTTGAAGACATTGTGACTGAAAATATCATCTGGAAGTTCTATTCAACCATCAAGAAACTTACCCCGCCATTCGTCCAGTTTTATAAACTTCCCCCCCACAAGCTCCACGGCGTCCTTTCGAGGATAGAAATGTGATTTTGTTCATAAGGCTTATATATAATCGTATGTTAATATACTCCTTTGTTAATGACTTATAAGTTGAAAAAAGGGGACCATTCGATAAGGAAACTTGCTTTTTTATTATTAATTTCATTAATGGCATCAACAGTTGGAAGCGCATCGACGCAAACCTTCAATTTTTCAATGCAAAACAATACAGGTTTAAGTTTTGAAAATGGTTCTTATATTGTAGAAGTTATTGAACTTGCACGACCGGTTTATGTTAAAGTCAATCTTACCTCCGACGGGTCATCAAAAATTAAATATTTGTATGATAATGAACCAATTACATTCAATGAAATCACGCTCACCTCATCTTCCATCACAGCTACAGAAGCCTTGATTAAAATAGGATTCCCTCTAGGGTGGAGTGCACCAAAAAATTATCAAATAGTCAGACCAGTTGGGATTCCTGATATCGTCCTGACAAAATCGGTAGATAAAACAAATGTAAATGTAGGAGATGTTGTAGAATTTAAGATAAAAATGGAAAATACCGGAAATGCTACGGCCTATAACCTGACGTTAAATGAACAGCCTCCAAATGGTTTTTCCAATGCTCCGGGCTCAAGACTTCCTTCTGTAATAAATGCAGAACTTGCAGCGGGGGCAAGCCAGGAACTTTATTATGCGCTGAAAGCTGTAGATTCAGGTACATTTAATATTGAACCAACAATTGCAATTTATAGTTCAAAAACGAGCAAATCAAACCCATTAACAATAACAGTTGCCGCAGCCACGCAGGAAAAATCCTTTCTGGCCACGGTTATCAGCCTTGATAAAATGAATGCCACCGTTGGTGAACTGATAAAAGCTACCGTAAAAATCACCAACACGGGAAAAGCTACTGCAAAATCGGTACGGATAAAGGGTACAGCTCCACTGGGAATGGAGGCTATTGACGGAAATCTAATAAAGGATTATGAAAGCATAGGCCCTGCCGGCATAGAAGAATACCGATTCACTTTAAAGGCAACCGAAGCTGGTAATTACACAATACATCTAATCACGGTTTACAATGACAATGAGGCTGGCGCGCCTTCTGATTCCGACACGATTACCGTAACAGGAAAAGAAGGGAATTACCTGTACTATTTACTCCCTGTTATGATTTTCATAATAGGAATAGTATTATTTACAATTAAAAGACATAGGGAATATTCATATTAGAGGTCATATGCTGAATGTACTTATTATCGGAGTCGGGCAGTGCGGCAACAGGATTCTTGACGCAATAAACAAAGAAGCATTCGGCGGAAGCGTGCTTTCAAAATATTACGGCACGCAGAAGTTTACGAGCCGCGTTGAAACCCTTGCAATCAATACGGCGATGAATGACCTGAAAGAATTGAGATTTACAAAAGCAAAAGACAGGATACATGTGCCCTATCTTCACGGGGTCGGGGCGAACAGGAACATCGGAAAACAATGTTTTGAAGATAATAAGGAACTGCTGCTCCGTTCCATAGAGGAACGCGGGGATTTTGATGTAGCATTTGTCATAGCGTCATCTTCAGGTGGGACAGGTTCATCATTTACTCCCCTTTTGATTGAAGCGATGAAAGAGCGATATAAATTCAGCGTTTACGGGATTATAGTGCTTCCATTCAGGGAGGAGGGTTCTATATATCTTCAGAATTCGATATTTTGCTTAAAAGAGATAATAGCCGGAAGCTCGGACGGTAATATTGTCGTGGATAACCAGTTCTTAAAACATCTCGGGAAGGATATAAAAACCGCTTATGACGGGATAAACAGGACGGTTGCGCAGCGGTTCCTCTTCCTTTTAAAGGCACTTGACAGCGAGATGATGATGGTCACCGACCTTGGCGATTTCAAAACTGTCATGTCAGCAGGTTCCAAGCTTGCGACAATGGGTTTCGGGGAAGGCGACAGGAATCTTCCCATAAAGGCGGTCATAAAACACAGCCTTTCGCATGCAGGTCTTCTTTTTGAGCTTGACCCTTATAAAGAAGCGAACAGGGCAATGATAATCATAGAAGGGGATAAAAAGTATCTCAATATAAATGATATTACAACCGAAGTCGAGAAACTTTCAGGCGAGATAGGGCAGATATTCAAGGGAGTCCTATTGCGCAATGGCGAAATGCCAAGGGTGCTTACTGTTTTGTCAATCGGCGCTTCTTCTGAATTGAATAAATTATTTAACATAGGTATTGAGGCGGTCAGGAAAGAAAAAGAGAAGAAGGAACAGGTAGCAGAACAAAACAGGGGGATAAAAGAAAAGCTTGAGGGGCTGGAACCTCAGTATTAAGCGAAATATTCATATCATCGTAAGCAATATCCAACATCATGGCAAAAGATAAGAAACTTGTGCAATCTCAGAATTGCAACGGATGCGGAATATGTGTAACGGTTTGCCCCACGAATACGAAATTGGCAAAAGCTGAAGATTTTGATGAGAATACGGCAAAACTTGCGATTTCGGTATCCAACGGCGCCGCGGTTATAGATAGCCTGGCGTGTATCGCCTGCGGGATATGCACCCGCAACTGCCCTGTCGGCTCATTGGCGATTGTTCCGGTTTGATTTTTAGTAACTGCAACGCTGTGAATGCGATATATCTGTTATGGTTAAGAGTTTGACTGGTTCGATATGAATTGTTTTCCAAAGAACCAATGATTTTTATGGTTCACAAATTTAGTTTAAATAGAACACAGATGACACGGATTAGACGGATTTTCACGGATTTATTTTCGTATCCGTGTGCATCAGTGTCATCCGTGCAATCCGTGTTCTATCACAATATTATTCTTAACCGATGGCACATGGAATGCGATTTATAATGCGCCGCGGGCTAATAGGCACGGATATCAGGAAAGCAGCGGAGATTATTAAAAAAAACGGTATCGTCATCTATCCTACCGAGACCGTGTATGGTATCGGCGCCAGTATTTTTTCAGATGATGCGCTGAAGAAAGTGTTTGCAGCCAAGAAAAGAGATACCAGAAAGCCTGTTTCGGTGGCTGTTTCAGGTTTTAAGATGATGGACGAGCTTGTGGTAATGAGCGAAAAGGAAAGATGTTTTGTTGAAAAACTTTTGCCCGGGCCTGTGACGGTTTTATTGAAGAAAAAGGAGAAGGTTCCGGACATACTATCTTCGGCCGGGCTCGTAGGAATACGCTATCCAGACCACGAAACCACGATTAGGCTCATCGAGCTTGCGGGCGTGCCTATCACTTCGACAAGCGCCAATATTTCAGGAGAGGCGCCGCCTGTGAAAGCCGATGAAATCAAAATAAGCGCAGATTATATCATTGACGGCGGCGAGTGTAAGGGCGAGCCTTCAACTGTTGTCGATGTTGTAAACCGCAAAATCATACGCAAAGGCGCAGACTATGAGAAAGTCATTGCGGCGCTTCTGGATTTGTAGGGTTTTGCGTTTGAAGTAAACTGCTGGATAGTTGCATTTTGTTTCAGAAATTATTTATATAATGAGTTCTTATGACATGCGTCTGTTATACTGCATTTTTGCAGTATGGTTGACTGGTCGAGGATGACAAATTGAAATTATGAATTAGGGGAAAAACATGGTGATGAAAAAAACAATTAGAGGATTTGCTTTTGTGGTATTGATGTTGAGTATTGTTTTGATTGGGATGGCGGGAATTCCGACTATTACTTTTAACGAGCCACCTACTCCCACAAATGGTGCGACTGTTAATGTTAATTATGTGAATATAAGTGTCACTTTAAATGAGAGCGGAGCAGCCCTGCTTAAATGGGGCACAGACGCTAACGTATCGATGATAGGTTCGGGAACGAGTTTCTATTATAACCAGACTCCCTTGTCAAACGGACCTTACACATATATTGTCTATGCGAATGACGCAACCGCCGGAAACTGGACTTCTTCTACAAGGACGGTTACCGTGAGTCTTCCTGCTTCTTCGGGCGCACCGCATATCGATTCGTATCAACCTTCAGGTAATCCAACATCATCCATCGGTACAAATCAAGCATTTAACGTAACTGCTAACCAGACAGCAGATTTCACATGGACTATCGGCGGGGTACAGGCACAACCTCAGAATCTTTCTGTACTTGCAGGAACTTCCGTTAGTTATTCAAATAATTCAGCAGGCATTGGCACTTATACAATCACAGTTGTAGCAAATAACACAAATGGTACGGATTCTCACACATGGACATGGACTGTCAATCCTTCATCCGGCCCCGGCCCTGTTTCTGGCTTATCCGTAGCCGGAAGAGGAGCTACATGGATTAACTGGGCATGGACAAATCCGGGTGGCAGCTTCAATTATACTATGGTCACTATCAACGGAAGTTTCCAGACAAATACCTCAAATAATTTTTACAATTATACATCGTTTGGTGTCGGAACTTCCAATACTATCTCCCTTCAGACGGTTGACACCTCTGGTAATGTCAACTCGACTGTAGTCTCGAACCAGTCAACTACTCTGAATACCCAGGGTGGAAGCAATGTTATAGTTTCAGTCAGCAGCACAAACGTAACATACTCTCAGGTTAGCGGCGAAGGAAATACCTCTGTGAATGTGTATTCTTCATTACAACCGGGATGGGGCACCCCAAATTTTACAACAGTTGGAAGTTATTATGATGTTTCATTAACAGGCGCCACGACAACAGGCAATATTGCTGTTGAAGTCAGTTATAATCAGGCACTAACTTCTAATGAAAGCGCAGTAAAGTTGTACCACTGGAACTCCGGAACATCAGTATGGGATGATGTAACCACTAACGTAGATACTGTTAATAACAAGGTTCGTGGCAATGTAACGGGTCTCTCTCCTTTTGTACCGGGTGTTCCCCCCGCACCGATAATAACAAAAGAAAGTCCATCCGGGACAAATATTGAGACTACTGGAACTCAATCAGTTACCTTCAAGGCGCATTCGGACCAGATTGCAAATATCACATGGTATCTTGACAGCGCCCCAGTTTTCCCTAATGGCTCAATGGCAGCCAATGCAACATCCACATATACGACTGCTCCATCGATCGGCCAACATAACGTAACGGTAACCGCAACCAACACAACTACAGGTTTGAGCGGCTCAGCCTACTGGAACCTGACCGTGCATCCCAAGACCTTTGCTGCGGGCAACCGCGTCTGGGACGGCGGCAGACAAGACCTGTTCTCTCTCAAATACACATGGAACCCCATGAGCTTCCCGGGGTTTTATTATGACATTAACAGCGATGTTGGCAACGAAAGCATTACGATGACGATGACTGCCTACAATGATAGAAGAATCAAAGCAAATAAAATAGTATATGTCACGACGCCGGAAGAAGTAAAATTCGGCTACACGGGCTTTGGCAGTTATCAGGTCATAGGCTTCATGGCTGACAAGTACTTCGCAGGATATGTTGCCAATACCACTATTGCAAATGCACAACCAAGCACCACTTTTACTGGAAAAAGCGCTCTTGCCCAGGGACAGCTTCACAAGGTGCTTATGGATGACGACACCAAACGCACCGTATCAGTCGGCGGCACCCTGACCCTGCAAGAAGGCTATGTCGTGAAGGCAGTGGATATAGATCTGAGCGCCAGGACAATGCTTATCTCCCTGTTAAAAGACGGGAACGTAGTAGATCCCGGAACTCCCCTGAACGCAGGCCAGACCTATGTTTATACAAAGAAAGTGGGTGGTGTAAATGACCTCCCTCTAATTATGATACGATTTGACAGCGTCTTTTCAGGCACAGAAGTGCAGGCTGCTTTCCTGAGAGGGGTGTTCCAGATATCATCAAATCCAACCCTGGTTAAAAACGGGGATGACTTCAATGATATGACCGTGACCAGTGTCGGACAGGATAAAATCGAGATGAGCAACGATAAAGACATAACTCTCAACAAAGGTAATACAGAAAACCTTATGGGAAATATAAATATCCTTGTGGCAGACAACGATACCTTCCGCTTTGCCCTCTCAACTCAACAAACGGGAACCTTCGAGGTAAGGAGCACAGTTTACAGGGATAGTGACCCAAGTCCCATTGATACATGGAATCCTTATAACTTCGGAATGAACATAGGTAAAACAAGTGTAGGATTTTATTACGACCTTGACGATGGAATAGGTAACGAAACCCTGAGGATTATAACACCGTTGAATAACAGCAGGACTATAACCGCACAAAATCTTGACTACACCACAACCCCGCAAGACGTTGGTTTTGGCTACACGGGTTTTGGCGGTTATCAGGTCATAGGCTTTATGGCTGACAAGTACTTCGCGGGATATACAGCAAATACCACTATTGCAAATACACAACCAACCACCACTTTTACAGGAAAGAGCGCTCTTGCCCAGGGACAGCTTCACAAAGTGCTTATCGATGACGATACAAAACGCACCATATCAGTCGGCGGCACCCTGACCCTGCAGGAAGGCTATGTCGTGAAGGCAAGGGATATAGATCTGAGCGCCAGAACAATGCTTGTAGAGCTGTTAAAGGATGGGAACATAGTAGATCCGGGAACTCCCCTGAACGCAGGCCAGACCTACGTTTATGCCCCATCAAGAGTTGGCGCCGTAGCTGACCTTCCTCTAATAATGATGCGATTTGACAGCGTCTTCTCAGGCACAGAAGTGCAGGCTGCATTCCTGAGAGGGGTGTTCCAGATATCATCGAGCCCGATCACGGTTAAAAACGATGACACATACAATGATATGAAAGTGACAAGTGTCGGACAGGATAAAATCGAGATGAACAATAAAAATGCTATCAGCCTCGATAATGGCAAGATCGAACAACTGATGGGCAATATTAAACTGAAAGTTGGCGGATAGATTGTTTGGAGCATTATGTGTTGCTACGAAAGATTTATATGGAGAAGAAAAATTAATTGATATGCTACAAAGCTTCAAAAAAGAACCTCCATTTCTATTGTCTTC
>JAPZAO010000084.1 GCA_027460615.1 Candidatus Methanoperedens sp. | reverse complement strand
GTTGGAACACGAAAAGACCCTTATAGCTCCTTCAGGTTCCTGATAGAAGTTGAAGGCATAATCGCAGGGGGATTTACAGACGTTTCCGGCTTGAGCATCCAGACTGAAGTCGATTCCATTCGGGAAGGCGGAGTCAATGATTTCGAGTATAAGCTCCCCCGGGGTACAAAATACACTGATATTACATTAAAACGCGGGCTTATCGATTGGGAGCTGTACAACTGGTACAAAGACGTCATAAACGGGATAATCAACCGGAAAAGCGGCGCTATTTACCTTCTTGACCACCAGGGAAACCAGGTAATGGACTGGTATTTCTTTGAAGCGTATCCCGTAAAGTGGGACGTATCCTCTTTCAATGCGACAAGCAATACGGTTGCAAGTGAAACTCTTGTACTGACCCATCACGGCGTAGTGTAATTGAGTAGCGGAAGTTACTGTATGGACAAACCTAAAAACATGAAATTTGATGTGAAATCACGCCTTTTGCAGAATGAACCATCAGCCAGGGCCTTGGGACTTAGCGGTTTTAATTTTTCAAGAAGGATAGCAGGCAAATACGGGATATTTAGGAAATCAGGCAGGTTGCCTTTATTGATATTCCTGAGATTATCAGGTTTGGAGGCAAAGAATAAAAAATCAGACCCGGCGCATAGGATATCAATTAACAATTACCTGAAATTCCAGTTCGGCTTTTATTTTGAATTCATCAGGCAGTTGATAAAAACACCGGACAATTACTATCTTCAGAAACTATACAACATTATAAATATTGAGAACGGCGGGTATTTATTACAGTCGGATAAACGACCTGGTTCGGCTGCGAAAACATCGGAAAATATCGCCATCGGTGTTCTTCCGCATATACCATTCGCATCCCTCTTTGGCTTTTTCGGGCAGCGAGACCCGTATTTCAAGCGGGACAGCCGGCTACATACCCGGCAATCCGGGGACGCGGTAAATGAATCTCAACAACGAAACGGATTAACATTTTTCAACAATTTCACAACGTATCAGGGTGACCGGGTATTCACACAAAACCGGTTTTCTTCTTCCTACCCGGGCCAGGACAATAAAAAGACAATCGAATCCCTGCCATCCGGAATAAAGGCTTCCCATGAAGGAGTTTCTTCGGTCCCGGCACACGCAATAATGAATGTGAAACCAAAAGAAGGCACAGATGCTTTCCAAAAGGAAATAACAGTATCGAATATAGATTATGAACCTGTTCTGGAATCCGGCAGTGCAGGAAGGATTTTTTTACCCGCCCCTTCATATTTGATAATCCGGCCGGTTAGAATGGTCACGTATTCTGCGAATGTGACTTTAAGCAATTTACAAAGATTGTCGTACGCCTGGATTTTCGGTTCACGGCGCTATCAAACAGGTTATCCTTTAGTATCCGGTAAGCAGCCTGAAGAAAGACGTTCTTTTCCCACAAAAATAATGAACTTCCATTCGACCGGGAAAGATGCGGTATCTGCAAAGCCATTATATTCGCAAAACGGGGCGGCAGCGGACATAAGCTATGAAAATAATCCTCAGGAAAGCGGGACTGGAGGGAGCCTTTTATTCAACGGCTCGCATCTGATAACGCGCCCCGCGAATATGACTTTGATATACTCAAACCCTGAAATTGCGGGTTATTCAAAAAGACCGCGCGATATCGAGACAGGCTCACAACACCAGGCTCCTGTATCGGGATTAAGGAATCCTGTTAAAGAAGGGGAATTTTTAGAACCGGTGCTTTCAAGAACGGGCGGTCATCCGGCTATCAAAACTGCCTTAAACAGGAGCATAAGTGAAACCGGAATAAGCCACAAAACCTTCCCCTGTTCGCATCTGATAACACGGCCTGCGAATATGACTTTGATATACTCAAACATATATTCAAACCCTGAGATTGCGGGTTATTCAAAAAGAACTCCCGATATCGAGACTGGCTCACAACACAAGGCTCCTGTATCGGGATTAAGGAATCCTGTTAAAGAAGGGGAATTTTTAGAACCGCCTTATAGAATGGATGTTCTCACCACGGCCAAAAAAGTATCCCCGAAAGTTTCAGCCGGGAATGAAACAAGCCGCGAACATATTCACAATGAAAAAAATCAATCTTTGGAACCGGCGCTTTCAAGAACGGGCGGTCATCCGGCTATCAAAACTGCCTTAAACCGGAGCATGACTGAAACCGGAATAAGTCACAAAACCCTCCCCGTTTCGCATCTGGTAAGCAGGCCTTTAAAAATGGTCTTGAATCCTTCATATAATGAAAACCAATCCGGGGAGCCGTCGCGCATAAACGCGGACGGGACTCCTGCAGGTATCCGGGACATTACGGAAAAAGGCACAGAATCAGGCTTGCAAGAGAGAACTATCGTGAATACACACTATGAAAATATTATCAGGGAATATGAAAAGACAGGTTATAAAAATACAATCCGCACACACCGCGGGGGAATAATATTGAAACCCGCTGATGAACAATTTTCTGACCTGGTTTTTCCCCGGCCTGGTATCGGTTTGAAATACGGTATTCCCAATGACATGAAAACACCAGTTGAGATTCCAACCGGCGAGCTTGCCTATAACTCCGGACAGGAACTGATTTTTAAAAAACCGGTGGTGCAAAAAACAGAAATTATTCCGGAAAACAAGGAACAGGCGGAAAAAAACACCCCCCGGAATATTAATGATACTTTTATCAGGGAATCCTTCAAAGAAAAACCGATACATGAGATAAACAGGATTGCGGATACCGTTTACAGGATGATTGAGAAAAGAATCTCGATAGAAAAAGACAGAAGGAGGCTATCCTGATGGTTTCAAAGGCGCAAATAACCGTACTTGATACGAATGAAACAATTGAAGTGATGTTTAATCCGAAGGAATATACCGTTTCGACACTTGCAGTGACAACCGGTGAAGGCTCATCGCTGAGTTTTAATAAGGTAAATCTATCGGATTTCACTGTTACGCTGCTCTTCGATACTTACGAAAAGCAAACTGATGTCAGGGAGAAACTCGAAAAGATAACCTCACTCGTTATGCCTACTGTTGAGGGAAAACAAACAAAAAAACCTCATATATGCCTGTTCAGCTGGGGAAAATTCACTTACAAGGGAATCATATATAAACATGACCAGAAGTTCACGCTGTTTCTCCCGAGCGGGATACCTGTAAGAGCAGACCTGACAGTCACCTTCAAGTCTGTTGTAACAACCGAAGAAGACGCGAAGTTAAAAGGGGCTGAAGCCTGCAGGAAATTGTGGACTGTAAAAAGCGGGGACAGGCTTGACCTTATAGCAGATAAGGCGCTCAAGGATGTATCTTTATGGAGGAAAATCGCAGACGAGAACAATATTCTTAACCCGCTTGAGTTTCCAAAAGACGATGACATCGGAAGGACTTTAATAATTCCGGATTAGGGAGTCCTGCCTTATGGCATCCGATGTAATAAATATCGCCAATTTCAAGCTGCTCTTGAACGGGAGTGAGCTTTCAGGGGAGTTATTATCAGCCGTGGAAGGAGTGACCCTTGAAGATGAGATCAATCTTCCGGCGATGTTTACTTTCAAATTCAATACGGTTGATTTTTTTAAAGGCGACTGGAGAGGCGTGGACCTTAAGACCTTCAAGGTCGGGGACATTGTAAAAATCTCCATGGGCATCGACAGCACGGTGGAAATGATGACAGGCGAGATTACCGCCCTTGATTATACCTTCGGTGATTCTTCCTTTGTCGAGGTAAGAGGTTATGACAGGCTTCACAGGCTCAGGTTCGGGACAATGAGGCGCTCGTTCAAGGATATGAAGGACAGCGATATCGCGTCAAAGGTTGCTTCCGACGCCAGTCTTTCACCTGATGTCGATGACACGGGAACCATCCAGCCGTATATATTCCAGAATAACCAGACCAACTATGAGTTCCTCCTTGAACGCGCAAACCGGATTGGTTATGAATTGCTTGTTGATGATAAGAAATTTATTTTCCGCAAATCGCAGGAAGACAAGACCCCGGAGGTAACACTCCAGTACGGGATAGATTTGCTGAATTTTTCAGCCCGGATAAACACACTGACCGAAGGAAGCAAGATAGAGGTCAGGGGCTGGAACGTTAAAGACAAGGAGGAAATAACCTCCACAGCTACAAAAGGCAGTGAGAAATCAAAGATGAAAGGTAAAGAATCAGGATATGAAATGTCAGAAAAAGCATTCACAGCTTCAGCGGTCTCTGTAGTGGACGATTTGATCATAGATTCAAAAGATGCTGAAAATATCGCAAAGGCGAAGTATAATCTATGTCTTAAGGAATTTTTAACAGGCGAGGGGATTTGCGGCGGTAATCCGAAAATACGGGCAGGGAAAACCATAGAAATCAAAGGTTTGGGAGACAGGCTCAGCGGCACATATTATGTCGCATCTACCGTTCATTCCATAAGCGAAGGAGCATACACAACGACATTCAGGGTGAGGAGGACAGGGGTATGAGCATTACAGAAATTCTTGAGCAGAGCAGGAGACCGGATTCGAGAATAAACGGAGTGGTTGTCGGGGTCGTGACTGATAATAAAGACCCGGATAAACTCGGACGCGTGAAGGTAAAAATACCCCGTTTGAGCGCGGAGGACGAATCGAACTGGGCGAGAGTTATTTCTTTTATGTCGGGGAAACAAATGGGCGGTTTTTTTTTGCCTGAGGTGAATGATGAAGTGCTCGTGGCTTTTGAGTATGGCGACATAAACATCCCGTACGTAATAGGCTCGTTATGGAACGGCAAGGACACCCCGCCTCTCTCAAATGATGACGGGAAGAACAATTTCAGGATCATAAAATCACGAAGCGGGCATGTAATAAGGCTTGATGACACCGATGGGAAGGAAAAGATTGAGATAGTGGATAAATCGGAAAATAACAAGATAATCATCGATACAAAAGAAAAGAAAATCTCCATTATATCAGACAAGGACATCGAAATATCCGCGCCCAACGGGAAAGTGACCATAAAAGCCAACGATTTTGAGGTTAAATCACAGGCTTCGGCAAAGATAGAGGCTTCGTCAAGTATGGACTTGAAAGCCTCCGGAACTACAACTATCAAAGGGGCAACGGTGAACATTAATTAATATGGGACAACCGGCAGCAAAACAGGGAGACCAGGTAATGGCAACAGATACGCATATTATATTGATACCCGCACCTCCGGGACCGCCTGTGCCTACACCCCTACCGCATCCTTTTGTCGGTATTATAAACGGCGGTCTCAGCTCGGATGTAAAAATAATGGGAATGGCGGCAGCCACTGTTGATTCAACGGCTTCAAACACGCCGCCTCATATTCCGCAGGGCGGACCGTTCCAGAGTCCACCCTCAAACAAGGGGACTATAAAAATGGGAAGTACAACAGTAAAGATAAACGGGAAAATGGCGGCAAGGAACGGCGATATGGCCATGACCTGCAATGACCCTTCCGACCTTCCGGTTGGCACTGTCATGGCGGTTGGTACTGTTTTGATTGGAGGATAAATGACCGAAGCAGATTTCTTAGGAAGCGGCTGGAAGTTCCCGGTATCCATTAAAGACGGGAAGATAGTTTCTTCCGGGGGTTACGATTCCATCCGGGAATCTATAATGATAATACTCGGCACCGCCAAGGGTGAGCGGGTCATGAGACCTGATTTCGGATGCGGGATCAATGAGCTTGTTTTTGCGCCGAACAATACCTCAACTGCCACGCTTATAACATTTTACATAAAAGAGGCGTTGCTGAAGTGGGAACCGAGGATTGAATTACTAAAGGTGAACGCTGAGGCTGACGAAACAGAACAGAACAAACTTATCATAACTATAGATTACATGGTAAAAACAACTAACACGAGGGATAACCTGGTATATCCATTCTACCTTGAGAGGGGGAACGTTCCATGATAGACCCGCCTAAAATCGACTCAAGAGACCAGCAGATACTATATGAACAGGTAAGGGATCTGGCTCTTTACTATTGTCCTGAATGGAAAGATGCGGCTGCAATCGAGTCGGATAAATATGCCGATGCCCTCATGCACATCTTTTCCAGGATGCTGGAGATAATAATCCAGCGGTTGAACAAAGTACCGGACAAGAATTTCCTGACTTTCCTGGATATGGTGGGAACAAGTTTATTTCCTCCCAGGGTGGCTGCGGCGCCGCTGACCTTTACCATGGCAAAAGCAGAAACCAGCTACAGGAAAATTCCCTCCGGGACACAGGCAGCCACTGCCCAGACAAAAGAAAAAGAAGCCGTCGTTTTTGAAACCACTGAAGACATTACAATTATCCCGCAGAAACTGGTTGGGGCGGTAAGTCTTTCACCGGATGAGGATAAATGGGCCAATCAAACTGCTGTTCTCTCCGGCACAACGGAGGATGTTGTCCTTTTCGAAGGGAAGGAACTTGTTCCTCACCGCCTTTACCTCGGCAACAGTGAACTTTTCAGCTTCAAGGAAAAGGCTGTCATTACATTTGATATAACTCTCAAAGCTGCCGCCAATATACCACAGGCAGTTCCCTGGGAAGTGAAATGGTACTACTTTGATGAAAATTCAGCGCCAAAATCCCTGGACGTTGCAGCAGGTAGTGACAGGGATGTCGCCAACCTTTTGAAGAGCGGAAGTTTTAGTTTTGAACCTGTTGGCGGAATTTCTGAAAAGACATTGGTTGGAAGAGAGACGCAGGAAAACTGGGCAAATCACTGGATTTACGCCGAACTGGATACCCCGATTCCAAAAGAAAATTTGCCGGTGATCAATACAATTAAAGCAAGCGTCTCGATTCCCGGCTCCACTGTCCCTTCGGATTTAGCATTTTTCAATAATGTCCCGATAGATCTGGCAAAGGATTTCTATCCTTTCGGAGAAAGACCAAAATTCAATGATACTTTTTATATAGGCTCAAAGGAGGTTTTTTCCAAGAAAGACGCAATCATAACGTTAAAATTCAACTTTTCACTTGGAGTGGATTCACCGGATACGGAAGCTATAACTCTCGTCTGGGAATTCTGGGATGGAAATAACTGGAAGATGATAGATAAAACAACCCGCTCCGGAGTCCTGACACCTCATGGCGACTACAATTTCAAGGATACCACGAGAGCTTTTACGGTAAAAGAACAGTTGATTGAATACAAGGCACACGAGGCTGATCCGAATAACTATATCGCGGATGGTCTTGATAGCAATGGCAACAAAGTTTCCGGTTCAACCGGCACACATTATCTTAAAATAGTACCGAAAGATGAGCCGTATGTTGCAATAAATGGAAAATCGAATAAAATTGCCAAGATAATCATTGAGCAGGGTATTTCTTCATCTGAAAAAAAGTCACTGGCAGTCGGGGAAAGCTGGGATATCGGTAGCGGCTGGAAATTAACCGCTAACACGGTTGATGCTAAGTCAAGCCCGAGACAGGTATGGCTCACATTGAGCAAGGACGGGGTCACGAAAGAAGACAAAATACTTTCTCCCGGTCAGGTTTTTACTTATGTAGAAAAGAGCATCGCAGGCGAATCTGATGTGCCATTATTTGTAACATACATCGATTCTGTGTTCGCAGGTGCGACCAGCGATACGGTGCAGCTCAGATATACATGGGCAGCCGATACAATTGTTATAGAAAACAATGAAGTAAGCTTCACATGCCCCAAAATAGAAGAGAAAGAAATCAACGGTGAAAAGAATAACTGGGTTCGCGTGCGCATCATCGACGGGAACTACGGCAAGGATGCAAGTTATGACAAGATCTCAATAGATGCAGGCAAAGGTAGTGGAAAAATTACGAGCAAGGGTAATATTGTTACGGGGGGTAAGGAGGCAAAGACGAGTTTCAAGTCAGAGCTCGGTATAGGCGATTCAATCATAGCCGCAAACCAGACCAGAATCGTCACCGGCATTTCCAGCGATACCTCACTCACCATCGATTCTGCTTTTGCACCCGACTTGGCTTCCGAAACGGATTTTACTATCAAAAAGACCGGATGGCTATACAGGCAGCTTACGTATAAACCGCCGTCCATAAGCAGCCTGGCGCTTGAATATTCTTTTAATCTATCCAAAAGGGATTTGGAAACCATTCTTACATACAATGATTTCATTTATCTCGACGAAACCGAAGCGTGCAAAGGTGGCAATAAAACCTTCCCCCCGTTCCAGCCTGTAGCCGATACCCAGCAGGCAGTTTACCTGGCATTTGACCAGGATATTTCCACGCTTCCGGTGACCATATTCTTCCCGCTCCTTGAAAATATGTTCACTGTTGTCATCGCATCTGACAACCCTCCGGCTCCGGTAGTGGCGTGGGAGTACTGGACAGGTAAGACCTGGTCACTCCTGAGCGTTGAAGACGGAACAAGGAACCTGACCAAAATGGAGATGATACAATTCCTTGCGCCGGATGACATGGAAAAGAGGTACTGCTTCGGGTTCGAAACAGAATACTACTGGATACGGGCGAGGCTGGATAAAGGCAAGTATGATAACCTGCCCAGATTGAAAGGCATCTACACGAACACAGTCTGGGCATATAACCGCATTACGGTTGACAGCGAGATTCTGGGTTCAAGCAACGGGAAAACCGGCCAGGTTTTCAATTTTTCCCATTTCCCTGTTTTGCCGGGACAAAAAGTCATGGTGCTTGAGATCTCACTTACCGATGAGATGAAATCGGCCATCCGCCTTGAGGAAGGAAAGGATGCGATAGAAGAAATAGAGGATGGTGATGGCAATGTTATCGGGTACTGGGTGCGGTGGCATGAAAAGAACTATCTTTACTCTTCAGGTCCCCAGAGCCGGCACTATATTGTTGACCGCAATAAAGGGACGATAACCTTCGGGGATGGCGAAAGAGGTATGATTCCTCCTGCAGGGAAGGATAATATCCGGTGCAGTTACCAGTACGGCGGGGGAGCGATCGGGAATAAAACGGGTGTCCGGTCCATAACAAAGCTCAGAACGGCATTTCCTTTTGTTGAATCGGTTACCAATCATGAGGATTCTGACGGCGGCGGGGATATGAAGAATCTTGACTGGCTCAGGGAACAGGGACCGCAAACTATCAAGCACCGTGACAGGGCTGTCACATATGAGGACTTTGAATGGCTGGTAAGGGAGGCTTCCCCGAAAGTCGCCAGGGTCAAATGCCTGCCGACTACCGACCCGGGCAAAAATTTCAGGCCGGGCTGGATTACAATGATTATTGTCCCGGATGAACGCGAGAATCCCAAACCTGTCCCGAGCCAGGGATTGATTAGTGAAATCCAGGACTATATTTTCAACAGGACTTCAACATACCTCACAACCTACCCTTCCCAGATTACCCTTATCGGGCCGGGCTATATTCGGGTGGGTGTTGAGGCAAAGGTACATTTCACATCAATCGCAGATGCAAAAATCATCGAGGGAAGAATCATCGAAAATCTCAAGCGGTTTTTCCACCCGCTTATTGGCGGCCCTGAAAAAGAGGGATGGGATTTTGGCAGAAATGTATACATATCACAGGTTTATGAAGTCATCGAAAGTACAGACGGCGTTGACTATGTTGATGGGCTGACCCTTAATGCTTCAGTCCAGATGTATAAATTGGTATTAAAGGAGAATTTAATTCTCACCGATTCTTACCCTGAGTACAGCAGGGTTGAAACCAGTGATGGAAAACTCTCGTTTTCCCTGGCTGAAAATCTTCCTGAAGAAGAGATAGATACACTCAATGTTATGGGTTTTAAGGAGGGAGACAATATCATCCTGAGCCATCTGGATAAAAGTGCAAGCCTCGTAATAAAGTCGGTGTCCCATGAGAGGTTTGGTGATATCCTTGAATGCGAGCAATCACAGATTGATACCGCATATCCTGTGGGCAGTATAGTTAAGACCTCTGATGAGCGGATTAAATCTTTCACCCTCAATGAGGTTCCGGAAGGCGATATAAGTCTTAATCCTCTCAAGATTTCAATCCTTAATGCCGGCGATGGTTTTGTCATGAGCCTCAGGAATGATCCTTCAAAACAAGTAACCGGAGCGATAAAAAAGGTGAATAATCCTGAAAAAATATTCATTGAGACGAATTACCTTGTTTATTCAGGTGAGCATGCGATAAACACAAAACCAAAAGAGGAACTGGAATACCGGTATCTCATGAATACCAACACAAAAGAAATCCATGACCTGAGCAGGGAAAAACCGGATTGCAATCTGGACCAGATACAGGAAGACCATATGATTTTTACGAGAACCCTCGATAAGATCGATGGATACGATTATTGCAGATGGTGTTTCGGGCGCGAAATGTCAACACGCTAAAGGAGTGAAAAATGTCCATACCCATACCCAATCTGGATGACAGGAGTTTTGAGGACCTGATGAAAGAAGCCAGGGCTCTAATTCCGCAATACAACAGGGATTGGACAAACCATAACCCTTCCGACCCCGGAATAACACTCCTTGAACTTTTCTCGTGGCTTGGCGAAATGGTGATTTACAGGACAAACCAGGTTCCTGATGAATCCTATATTAACTTTTTAAAGCTGATAGCAGGTGTCCCGCAAAGGGCTGAACTTGAGAAATTGCTGAACGGTCCTTTCTTATTCAACTGGAATACGATAGAAGAGAATGATTTCGCAGCATTCCGGTCTTTTCTCAAGGACGATTTTGATATGGATTGGGCAACCAAAACAACAATTATAGGAAAAACTGATAAAACCCTCATCGCTGTCGAGGAAAAAGGTAAAAACCGGGCGGAGTTAATCCTTGGCGAGAATGAAGATAAGGCAAATCTGATAATAAACGGATGCCGGACCCGCTACCTGCGTGTTGAAAAGGAAAATAGCGACCTGAAGATATACAATGTTCCGGATCTGGATATTGAATACAGAAAGCTATTGAATTTGCTTCTAGAAATTGAGGGTATTGACGATGTAAAAAAGAAAAGTGTAAGTGTAATCGATATCAAGGAAGCCTCTGTGGGTTATATGGAGTCGGGATACAGGGCTGTCACTTCCATGGATTTTGAAAATAAAGCTCTTGATTGTATGACGAAATTACAAAGCGGTCAGGAAGGAAGAGCTGTTTGTATGAATAACAGGGATTTGGAATACAGTACCGTAGATATAAATAAGCCTGGCCATGTATCCATAATTATAATCCCTGCCTGGATAGAAAATTCCAGGTACTGCGAAGAGTATCTGTTTTGCTTTGATGAAATCCCGACAACCGGCAGCGACATATTTAAAAGTTATATAAGAAAGAATTATGATGCAAACTGGGTGAATGATGTACAAATTAAAAAAACCGATGAATATAACATAAACCTGTCTGCTGAAAATCATTCCCTCCGGCTCAGCCTGAACAAAGAAAAAACAAGAGCTGTTTTGACGATTGATGATGTCATGGCCGATAAATTCAATGTCAAAATGGAGAGCAATAAACCGAATATATATTCAGGTTCAAAAGACAAACCGAAGCCGTCGCCTTTGTTAAAAGAAGAGGTAAAGGGGTATCTGGAAGCAAAAAAATTGATAACAACCAGAGTGCATGTGGTTTCCCCGTTTTATAATAATATATTCCTCAAGGTATGGATTGCACTTAAGAAAAATAAAAACGAAGCGCAGGTCATACAAGAGGCTGCAAACAGGATATATGAATACTTCCACCCTATTACCGGCGGTCCTGATGGGACAGGATGGCCGCTTGGAAGGAATGTCTACAGGTCCGAACTCTATCATCTTCTGGAAGAGATATCCGATATCGACCACATTGCAGAGTTATGGATAAACGGTGATGCAGAGGCGGCCTCTGCGGAGATAAAAGAACATCAATTAGTCGCATTGCCCGAATTAACAGTGGAAAAGGTGCCTTATGAATAATAAAGAAAACCAAAGTAAATATCTCCGGTACCTGCCCGGGATTTACCAGCCTGAAGAAAAGGATAATTTCCTGGGAAGATTCCTGAAGGCGTTCGAAAATATCCTTTCAGCCTACTCGCTGCCGCAGGTGGATATCAAGAACCCTTCAAGTCTCGCGTCCAGGCTCCGGGATGTTAATGATCCTCTCTCCCTGTACTTAAGAAATTTATTTTCACAGGAAACTGTATCGCTGCTTGATGGGTATGACGGTTTGAGTCCCCCGTCCGAAGCTCTGATAAATGCTTTATCTCTGGAATTTAACAATCTGCTCCTCAAACCGGTATACGATGAAAAAGGTTTCAAGAAAGTAATATTAACCGGTCCGACAAAAGAACTCATCAAAAAAAACCCGGCAGGCAATGACCTTTTCCGTCTGAATTTGAGTGTCCTGGAAGAAGCGTTTCCAGACGTTATCGAGAAAAAGAAAGGTATCGAAGAAATACTGGATTGTATCCAGGATTACTTTGATCCCGATAAAACCCCGCTGGAATTCCTGTCGTGGCTTGCGGGATGGATGGCATTAATCCTTAAGGAGGAGAAAGACTGGAACGCAGATAACGCCAGGAAGAAACGCGACCTGATAGCTAAAATCATACCACTGTACCAGAAACGCGGAACACTGGACGGGCTTAAAGAATATATAAAAATATATGTTGGCGAGGATGTCAAGATATCCATATTTGAATTTTTAGACCCGTTCAGGGTGGGAGTCACTTCGACAGTTGGGATGAATACAGTGGTGGGTGAAGGGCGCCCCTACTATTTCCAGGTTTTCATGGAATTGCCCATGCTTGACCGGGTTATGCTTGAAAAAAAGAAGAAAGCTATCATAGATATAATCGACCAGGAAAAGCCCGCCCACACGTACTACGTGCTTGTAATCCAGGCCCCGACCATGCAGATAGCCTACCATTCCACAGTGGGGGTAGATACACTGCTTGGCGGCCTGATCATGGGAAAAAACAGCGACTGAGAGGACAGAGTGTTGATTAAAAAAATTGTATTTTATGTTGATAAAATTAAGGAGGTAAAAATAAATGGCAGAAGTTAAGAGAATGCGGTATTTTGATGGACTTTTCCTCAAGCAGGAAGAGTTTAACCTGGAACAGAATTATCATATCCGAATGCGGCGCCTTCATAACAGGCATCTCCACACACAGGGGATAGTCTGGGGCCTGGATGTTAAAGTTGAATCCGGTAAAGTCGTAGTCGAGCCTGGAATGGCTATTAATACAGTCGGAGGCTCACAGGATGAGGGTAATGAAAATGAAGACATAAGCCAGGAGATAGTTCTTGCAGACCCTGTTTCGCTATCACTTAGCGTTTCTGAGGTACAGAACGGAGTATATATTTATATTTATTTTAAAAAGGAAGCTGCAGATGAAGTACCGGACAGGGGCGGCACTGAGAAAATACACTGGGCTGAGAAAGCATTAATCGATCGTGATCCGAGCAGGTCCAATAGTGAAAATGATGGAAAAATAATACTGGCCAGGGTTCAAAATAGCAGTGGAACCATTGACGATGCCCACATTTTTTATACTGACAAAGACGGCACTACGCCGTTGCGTACCTATGCGGGAGCCTACGGCAAATTGACGCTGTCAATTAAAAATGAAACATACCAGCCTTTGATTGAAGGAAAGAAAATTGATGGTAAAAACGGGATTCTTATCACTTCACAATTAACAAAGTTCAGCGGGGGGCTCTCTATAAAAGAGGGCATTTCAGGAGGTCTGCATATTGGCGGGACTTCCGACCCGGGAGATAAGAACCTGGTTGTTGATGGTAACTGTACTATTTATGGAAATCTTGATGTCAGGGGTGATACTACAACTATCGAGACCAAAACGCTGGAAGTTGAAGATAATGTCGTCGTAGTGAATAAATATCCACCACAGCCAGCCCCGAAGGTCATTAATGGGGGTCTTGAGGTTTTCCGCGGAGGTAGTGTAAAAAACGCCCAGGTAATCTGGGATGAAACCGCAGACAAATGGAAAATCGGTCTTGAAGATAATTTAGCGGATGTTGCTTATGGTGCCAGTTGGACGGCTTTAACCAACAACTCGGTTGCCAATACACTCCACAGGCACAGTAAAATTGTAAGCGCCGACGGCGTTGTAGATCCTGCACTGAACGTTGATAACTCAGGCAACGTGGGTATCGGGATAGCAAATGCCGAGAATGGCGAATCGTGGGGCAAGGTTCTTGATATCCTGGGTCCGAAGAGTGTAAAATTGTCTGTCAGAACGACTGGAACGGCAGGCATAGATGCGCGGGTTCTGGCGCATGATTCCGGCTGGTGGGGCGCTCCTGCGGGAATGATAATCGGGACGAATACCGCACATCCGCTGAGTTTCGGGACAGCTTCAGTCGCCAGGATGACGATAGACGGCTCCGGCAGGGTCTGTATCGGAACGTCGGCTGCTGCGCGGAAGCTCCAGGTCGACGGCGATGTATTAATAAATGCAGGAAGCCCAACTGGTAATGCGGGGCTTGAGATTCTCGGAAAACCCGGAAGCTGGGGTCCTTCTGTCGCCGTGAATAACGGAAAGCAGGAATGGAGAATTGCTTCAGGGGATGACAATTCTCTCAAGTTCGTTAAGATCACGGGAACAACTTTTACCCCTTTCACTATAAACAACACTTCGTTCCCGGATGCGCTCGTACTGGCAGCCAGCGGCGTAGGCATCGGGACTGCGGCGCCTTCTGAGAAGCTTGAGGTTAACGGCAGAATCAAAGCTGCTGCGTTTATCGGCGACGGCTCATTGATAACCAATCTTCCAGTCGGCCAGTGGTTCAACAATGGCAAAGGGATTTATTATGATAAGGGTTTTGTCGGCATCGGAACTAAAAATCCCGGGTCGAATCTTGAAGTCAAGAGCGGGGAAAGTGTTTTCAGGGCATCAGATCTGGCGCCGGACGATTTCATTAAAATAAATGCTACGAATGAAGTCTTAACAGTAGTTCAACCGCCAATAATACAACCAATACAACCGCCAATAGTACAACCGATACAACCGCCAATAGTACAACCGATACAACCGCCAATAGTGCAACCAATACAACCACCAATAAGGGTCACACCAATGGGTGCGGCAGGGACAACGACTCCAGTTATGTCTACCGCGACACTGGCAGGCCAGCCGGTTATTTCAGCAGCGGCAGCATCAGCAATAGGTTCCATCGGTACAATTGGTACAATCGGGATGGTTGGAGGAGCGCCGGTAGCGGGAGGACCGACAATCCAGTTTTTTGAAGCTAACACCCAGAAAGCGAACCTGTGGTGGAAGAGAGGCGGGGCGTTTTTAATAAACAGCATTGGTAGTACAAATACGTCTATTAATCCCAATGGAGGCAATGTCGGCATCGGGACACCAAGTCCTTCAGTAAGGCTTTCGATTGGCGGAACTGGAGCAAATGTCTATGCTACGGATGCCTGGATAGAAAATAACATGCATGTCCAGGGCAATGAAACCCTTACCCAGGGGGGTAGAGGAAGAATGAGGGTTGGCACTGCATGGACATATATGGGATTATATGCTGATCCTTCATCAACTGGTGTGAAGAATGACTTGGTGCTGGGCGCGAGTTCCGGAGATGTAAGAATTGGTCCGGATAAAGGGGGACAAAACCTTAAAGTGTCCGGCAATATTACAGTGGAACAAAGCCTTAAAGTGTTCGGCACAAAAGCCTTTATTACTCACCATCCGCTGGATCCGGAAAATAAATATCTTATCCATACCACGCTTGAAGGACCTGAGAACGCAGTTTTCTATCGCGGTGAAGCAGAACTTTCCGGGGGCAGGACGACTATCCAGCTCCCTGATTATTTTGAAGCTTTGACGAGGAAGGAAAACAGGACAGTCTTAATTACACCCAAATTTGAAGGTGATTCCCAGGTTTCTATGCTTGCAGCCTCGGAGGTCGATGACGGCAAATTCGATGTGAAAATGATTGACCGCAAGAACCCGTCCCAGAAATTCTATTGGGAAGTCAAAGCAGTGAGAGCTGATATTGGAATACTGGATGTGGAGGAGCAGAAGTTACCCGCGCAATAATATTGCCTGCAGGAGAGAACGGAGAAAGAAATATGGAAAACGTTGTGGATTATTATGTATTGGACACGGAAGATAGTCCGAATACAGACCTAAGCATATCAAGAAGGGATTTGTCAAATACTGAAATTACTGTTCTTTCGCGAATCGAGATGTTCGGAGCAGGAGGAACAGGAAATAATGACGACCTTAAAGGAGTTCTGGCGTTCAGTACCAATAACACCGGAATTCGAGTGTCTAGACCTGAAGAAAGGATGAGGATCCACACGAATGGCTATGTCGGCATAGGAACGGACAACCCCAAAACCCCGCTGCATATACCCGGACAGGGTCTTCAGATCGGAACCAGCCCTCAGGCATCAAATAATTTCCATATGGTTTCGGACTTTACTGAGAACAGCCGGGGATTCCGGCTATTTAATGGGAATTATGAAGCGGGTACGCATCTTTTGACTGTGCTTGTTGACGGCAGGGTGGGGATTGGAACGCCGACTCCCAGTGCTAAATTAGAAGTAAATGGTGATGCTAAATTTAACGATACTGTAACTTTTGCAGGAAGCAACCCGATTAACATAGACCAGTATGGTATACGCCAGAATTCAGCCAACCCTGTTCTTGCGGCTTCAACAGATACAACATACATACGTTCTCCTTCAAATAATGGAAATATTGGTTTTCAATCAAATGATGGCGGCAATACTTCTTTGCTTATTAATACATTGAACGGCAATGTAGGCATCGGGACGCCGAACCCTGGAGCAAAACTATCCATAAACGGGGGCCTTCACGTTGGCGGCGAATTAGATCCCGGTGATGATAACTTGCTCGTTGATGGTAAAGTTACTGCAAATCAGGGATTTTTTGGCAATGGCGTGGGTATAACTGGTGTTGCCCCAGAAATTCATCGACATTCAGCAGATCAAATTGATACTGGTACAATAACTGGAAATTTTCAGGTGACTGGCAATGTAGGCATCGGGGCAAAGGGTTTTTCTGAAGGTATAAAACTGGAAGTTAATGGTATAATAAAGTCCTCAGGAATAAAATTAGGTAATATTGAGATAAATAATTTTTCTAATGATTCAGAACTTCTTAATGATATTAGTAGTTCCACGGTACCCACACAAAATGCAGTAAAAAATTATGTTGATAATAAATTTGCTGGCATTCTCGAAACTGTCTCGGATACAACGTTCATTCGTTCTCCAACAAATGATGGATATATAAAATTCCAATCGTTTTGTAAAAAAACTGCCTTGGTCATTGATACATCCAGCGGCAATGTCGGCATCGGGACGACTCCAACAACTGGAAAACTACAATTTACCAATGATTTGGGAAATAAAATTGTCTTCTGGGATGGTGAAGATGCTGACCGATATGGGATTGGATTAAATAGCGGCAATTTAAATGCTTTCATTCCCGTGTCTGCGAGATTTTCCATAAGAAATAATGGATTTGTTGGGGCTGAACAGTTTATTGTGACAGGCACAGGCAAAGTCGGAATCGGTAGAGTTGATAAACTCTCAACACTCACAATTAGAGGAATTGCTCCTTTCACTATCGGTGAAGTGAAAAATAGTATGGGATATATAAAATCTGAAGGAAAAAACTTTGAAACACAAGTAGGTATCGGAGATAGATTTTCTATCACAACGAATGAAGAAATTTACGAAGGTACTGTCGTCAAGATTGAGAATAATAAGCTGGAAGTACTCGGTGGTACTATGCGCGGAGAAAAAATCGGTGACATGACCGTTCTTCCGAGCCTTTTTCGAGTAGAAAATAGTTATGAAGTTACGCAATTCGTAATCTCAGACCGTGGCTTTGTCGGTATCGGAACAAAGAATCCAATATCAAGGTTGGATGTTTGGGGAGATATAAGAATTACAGGCAATCTGATAGGCAGTATTTGGGACGGGAATTTGAACGTTAATGGCGATGTTACGGCTGAAAAGTTTTTCAGTGGTGGAAAAGAAGTGATCGGAAGTGAATGGTCAAAAGATTATAATAGAATTTCTTATGATAAAGGGGACGTTATCATCTCGCCCGGGAAATTGTTAGCTAAAGAAATTCAAGTCGACAGTAATTTAACTGTAAAAGGAAGAATTAAAAGGGATGGAGACGACGCATTAATGATAGTGGGTGTTAGTCAGGGTTTCAATAATATGGAATCCAGCGATGAATGGCGCGAGGATCCGATATGGGGTAAAAATACGAATGAGTATATACTTCTGACTTGCCAGGCATGGGATGAGAAAAAAAGAAGATGGGGTAATTCGTATATTAAACTGTCCTTATCATATCGCTGAAAATCTTTTGAATGAGGGAATTAATAGATAAACGCTAAAGTCTAAGGTTTTGATAGTCAAAAATTATACGAGGAATATCGGTAAAACGACAATTAGAACAACGTTTAAAAGAATTAAGAGCAGAGTTCGAATCCTGCCAGAAAGCACTGGCTGACCTCGAAGTAAAGCAGATGAACCTTCGCAACACCTACTGCGCATCAGCGGCGCGATACAGTGCTTGAGGAAGGATTGGTCAAAGAAGATAGGCACTCAATAAATGCACAATCAAAAGATGTTCCAGAAACCGAGCCGATAACTGAATTAAGACGCACGAGTATTCGGTTTTTTAAGAAAAGAGCAATGAATACCGTGGTGGCTATTTGCGACTCCAGGTGCATCGAAACAGTTATAGGAAACATTAATCGATAAAAGTTAAAGGGGAAAAAATATGAAAGATACAAAAAGTGTAAAGAAAGAGAGAATTACATTGGAAGCGAATGAAGCGAATATAATCGCGGCGAATGTTTTTTTGGATACCGAAAAAAGTCCTGAAACCGAATTGACAGTTACAAGAAGGGACCTCGAAAAACCTCTTGCCAGTATCAAGATGATGGGGGCGGGCACTAACGATTTCCAGGGAGTCCTGACGATCAGTACCGTCAACAGCGGAACTCCTGGCGGGCCGCTTGTGGAACGAATGAGAATCCATACGAACGGCTACTTGGGCATAGGAACGGATAACCCCAAAACGCCGCTGCATATTCCAGAGCAGGGGCTTCAGATAGGAACAAGCGCCCAGGCTTCCGATAATTTTCATATCGTTTCCGATTTAACAGGGAATGCCAGGGGGTTGAGATTATTAAACGGGAATTACGGCGCAGGAACACCTCTCCTGACCGTCCTGGCAAATGGCAACGCAGGCATCGGGACGACCGGACCAGCACAGAAACTTGAAATCAGTGGAGCAAATGCAGGATTAGCGATCGGAGGAAGATGGAACGATCCCATTGTGTACACGAGTTATTTTGGTAAACCAGCTAATGACGGTAGTTGGGGTAATGGTTCTGCCTACTTGAAGATCATTGATGATGTCACTTCAGCCGACCAATCAATTAAGGGTACAAGGATAGAAGTCTATACGCATAAATATGGTGGGGCGACTAACTTTGCTGCGGTATTTGGAGCAAATGGCAACATCGGTATCGG
>JAPZAO010000083.1 GCA_027460615.1 Candidatus Methanoperedens sp. | reverse complement strand
GATGAAAAAGGGATTACAATTGTCCTGACAACCCATTATATGAAGGAAGCCGAGCAGCTTTGCGAACGGATTGCATTTATCAAGAAAGGCGAGATAATCGCCAATGCAGCGCCGGGTGAGTTGAAGAGACAGATGAAGCTTGGCGAGACTATAACGATAGAGTACAAAGGGAAGTTTGATGATTCCCGGTTAAAGGATATTCCCGGTATTCTTGATATCCTGCACGAGGATGGGAAAATAAAAATCGTGGCTGAGAATGTCGAATCTATTATCGATAATGTGATGAAGAAGTTCTGTGATGTTCATATCAGGAACATTGAGATTTCCCAGCCCAACCTTGAGGATGTGTTCCTGAAACTTGCTCATTAAATGTATATAATAAAAAAGCATAAAAGTGCACATTATGAAAAGCTCCACAAAAATCAATCCCAAGCAAGCTGCCGGCGAACTTGCAGCCCAACTCGTAAAAAACAACATGGTCGCAGGACTCGGCACAGGCTCAACAACCGCATACGCAATAAAAGAACTCGGAAAACGTGTGGCATCGGGCTTGAAAATACTGGGTGTGCCAACATCGTACCAGTCAGCGTTCCTGGCAGCAGAGAATGGCATCCAGCTTACAACCCTTGATGAGCATCCTGTACCTGACATCGCAATAGACGGGGCTGACCAGGTAGCCAATTTTGCTGCAATCAAAGGGGGCGGCGCGGCGCATACGCGGGAAAAAATCGTAGCGCAATCTGCGAAAAAATTTGTTGTGGTGGCGGATGAATCCAAAGTTGCCGAAGTCCTGAACCACCCTGTTCCCCTCGAAGTCCTGCCATTTGCGCGAAAGCTGGTGGCAAAACAGGTCGCGGAACTGGGAGGGAAAGCAGTTGTGCGCATGGGAATTAATAAAGACGGTCCTGTTATTTCGGATAACGGGAACTTCATTCTGGATGCGGATTTCGGGGAAATAAAAGACCCGGAATCACTGGACAAGGAGCTTTCACAGTGTACAGGCATCGTTGAGCACGGGATATTTACTAAAGTGGATGTTGTTTATATCGGGAAAAAAGATGGCTCAGTAGAAATTATGGAATCCTAAGAACCGTTTGTCTCATTCCCGAAATCCTTATTCACCAGGGTATCTTTTACCCTCGTTCCTTTTTTTGCAGTAACCTCAGGCCACAACCTGACGCCAGAATGAATCGTAACTTCTTCTTCGATTACAACCCTCGGGCCTATCACCGTGCCCGTCTCAAGAATGCACGAGTCACTTATCCTGGTGGCATTATCAATAACAGCGCCTGAAATAGCACAGTCATCACCAATATCCACATTATCAAAGATATAAGACGAAAGGATTCTTGAATTGCTGCCTATCGTGCAGTTTGAGCCGATAGAGGTATAAGGGCCTATCAGGACATTATCACCAATCGAAGTATTCTCCCCTATTACAATTGGTCCTACAGCTGCCGAGTTTGAACCAAAGGAGACATCGTGCCCGATGTCAATGGGTCCTGTAATTTTTGCATCCTTAATGTCAAGCCGCCCTGAAATCTTGGTTCCGGGCATCTGCTCAAGCATCCACCTGCATGCTTCCCTGTAAGCCTGGGGATTGCCTATATCGGTCCACCTTCCGCGAACAAGGTAACCATTTATCGGTTTGCCTTTTTTCATAATATCCGGGAAAAGGTCTTTTGCAAAATCGTATTTTTTCTTTGGGATCCATTCCAGGATTTCAGGGTCACAAACGTATATGCCCGTGCTTGCGAGGTTGCTGAAAATCTCACCGGGTCCCGGTTTTTCAAAGAACCTGTTTATCCTGTTATTGACATCCATGTCCGCGATACCGTATTCGCGCGGGTCATCTATCGGGATAAGACCGATGGTGACAGGCGCATCGTTTTTCTCATGGAAACGGACGAACTCCCGGAGCCCCAGGTCCATCACATGGTCGCCGCCGACAACCATGAAAGGCTCGCCTTCAAAGAGAACTTCAGCATTTTTCACTCCGCCTGCAGTTCCCAGCTTCTCTTTTTCATGGACATATTCAACATGCACGCCGTACATACTGCCGTCGCCGAGCGCGGCTTCTATTTCACCGCCAAGATATCCCAGGGTGAGCACGATATCATTGAAACCCTCGATAGCAAGATGTTCAACGAGATGTACCAGCGATGGCTTATTCAAAAGCGGAATCATCGGTTTTGGTCTGTCAAAAGTCAGGGGGCGCAGTCTTGTCCCTTCGCCACCGCACATGATGCATGTTTTCATTTTAATACCCTGCTTGAAATTAGTCTTGCAGTATATAGATATAACGAAATGAAAAACTGAAAGTTCAGGCAGTTTGCTGGCACCAGAAAGGAGCGCAATTACAGGTATGATTATTACTCATGAGTGCCTACAATTCTTAGATATTTCCATGTTTTATATATTCTCTCGTCATCTCTGCCAGTCCGCGGTACAATGGCGTAGCAGATTTTTTAGTAATATTATCTGCCAACTTATCCACCCATCTCGACAAGTGCTGCTCTACAAACTCAAGCTGAAGCTCATGGGCTTTTCTTGCTCCAACGGGATCGGTTTCGGATAGTTTACCCTTCTCATCGCAGAGTGCTGACATGAACAGAAGTTCGACGCCAATGTGGTCTGGTACCTCGTATTCCTCATGAAGGAAACCCACCCTGTCATAGAGACTTTTAACTTGCATTGTCGTCTCTCCCCATAATAAACCGTTTTTTTCCAGATATACGGATTCATAGGGGTGCACATATCGTGAGGCCGGGATAAGGAAGAGATTCTCATAGTCCTCTCTTTCAGGCTTAAAATCAGTTTTTTTACCAAGAAATTCCTCAAAGTACTTCATACCAGGATTATTTTTAAAAACTGCCCTGAGCTCCTGCAAATGTGTCTCATTAAAATCCGATAGCGTCTCATCCGGTGGACGAAGGAAAAGTGCTGCCAGGAACCGGAATATATCTCCTCTTGTTCCCGGCGTTTTTTTGTTCATCGGTTATGCTTTCTCCACCTTAACTTTCGTATCATAAAAGGACGCGCTTCCGCCAATAGGATCCTGGAGGCACACGGGACTTCTACCTTTTAAGGAAGAGTCAAGCCTCATTACCGGATTCACAGTGATTCCTGTATTTCGGCGTTTATCACCTTTTAGCACATTCCCGTCTATTTCCATATCTTTGCCGCCGTATGCCCAGTGACCGTAGTGGTGCGACACTGCAATAACACCGGGTCTTACTCCTTCCATTACCACGACCTTGCCTTTGACACCCTCAGCGTTGGATGGGGAAGTTATTTTTATCATGTCCCCGAACTCGACCCCAAGGTTGGTTGCATCTATCCTGTTCATCCAGATATAGTTCTCAGGCATTATCTCATTGAGCCATATATTGGAGATAGTCCTTGACTGGGTATGGAGTATATCTTTAAAAGTTATGAGCTGGAAGGGATATCCCTCATCTTTTATTTCGTTGCCCATTATATCTTTCACAGGTTCGTATTTTGTAAGTCCGTCGTAGTATTTACCGGGATGAGATCGATGAATTCTTTGACGGGGGTTGTCCTCTTTGCTGAGTCAATTAGCAGATATTCTCCTTGGCTTCCGATCAGGTAAGCGTTGTAATTGACGCCCTGAGGTATGGGCCAGAGATTCTCGAAACGCTTAGTCTCGGTGTCAGGCACGCTCAGCCAGTACACGTCTGAGCCGATTTTCCTGCAGGAAGGTTTCGGCAATCT
>JAPZAO010000082.1 GCA_027460615.1 Candidatus Methanoperedens sp. | reverse complement strand
TTTTACCATTATGCCTGCGGCATACGTTGCCAGGTCATCGCTCTTAATCGAAATAATCGGGCTTGACATGATGTCCTCGGCGACGAGTGGCACTTCCTCTATATACCTGTTCTGTTTCCTTCCGGCTGCGCTTTCCTTACGCGTCATCTTTATTTCTTTTTGGGGGAGACCGCCTCTTTTATTCTTCATCTCCGTGAACGTGAGATTGGAACTTGTAATAATCCCAACCGGCATATCATTTTCTTCAAGAACCACTGCCCTATCTATCATATTTGCATCAAGTTCGTGAAGTATGTGGCTTATCGTGTGATGCCTGTGGACGGTCAATGCAGGTTCAATTTTCAAATCCTTGACTTTGAGGTCAATGTCCAGGGTTGAGAAGTATTTAATTAAATCCCATTTTGTGACTATGCCTATCACTTCATTCTTATTGTTGACAACAGGCAACCCGCCAATATTATTTTCACTCATCAATTCTGCAAGCTGCTTGGGCGTCGCCTCAGGGAATATCGTTATCAGGCTCTCGGTCATGACTTTTCTTACAGGTATATCATCAATCGGCCGCCTGCGCCACTGCGGTTCGCACTGGTTAAGCCTTCTGCTTATGTCTTTCTTGGTCACAACCCCGATGGGCTTGTCATTCTCAACGATTACAAGCCTTCCGATTCTGTGGCGAAGCATAAGGTTCCTGGCTCTCGCGACATTCTCATCAGGCGATACTACGTAAACTGGTGCGCTCATTATATCCTTGATTTTCATAAAAACCTCTTAATCCGCCAATGCCCTGACAAAATCCCGTTCTGTTATGATGCCCTTAAGTTCGCCTTCTTCAAGTATTGGAAGCGAACCGACATTCTTATCAAGCATGACGCTTGCAGCTTCTCCTAAATCCACATCAGATTTCGTAAAAATCACATCTCTTCTTATAAGAGTGCTGATTGGTACTTCAAAAACCTCTCTTGCGTTTCCGGTAACAAGCCGGTTGAACATGTCCCCGCTTCCCAGGAAACGCATAATGTCCGAGGCGGTTATTATACCTATCAGGACATTATCCCGGATTACGGGAAGTCTCCTGAAACCATTATTTATCATGGATTTTGCTGCAATACCGACCGACATATCGGATTGGGCAGTTATTATATTCTTGCTCATGTATTCATCTACAGTCTTCCCCGTGACAATTCCCGATATCAGAAAAACAAAGTCCCTTTCTGAGATGATGGATTTTACTCTCTCCTCTCCGTCAAGGATGGGAATCCCGCCGATATTTTCTTTTATCATCGTATTCATTGCATCCTTAAGCGAATCTTTTTCATTGAGCGTTACAACATTCTCTTCCATTATTTCGCTTATACTGCCATTAACTGCTGCGAGGATGTTTCCTTTGAACCTGTTCTTTACTATCAGGTTTCTTTGACCGCCTCCGAGAAAATCCACAATATCCTGCGAGGTCACTATTCCTTTTAGGCGGCTGGTACCCGCATCAACCACCGGGAGTCTCCTGAAGCCGTGTTTCAACATGGTCTTAACCGCTTCAATCACCGGCATCGTAGGGGGTATTGTCACAACATCCTTTGATGCTACTGTCATGATATCCCCCGGTGTTTGGGAAATCCTTGATTTAAAATCAATGGGCGCCATGTTCCGCATATACCCTCTGGGGTCCTGTTGTTTTTTTCTCATTGTCATATTGCTAAAATTCATAAAGCACCTTTAGATGAACGCTTTGATTATATCGCTCCTATCAACTATACCTGCAAGTTTCCCGCCATTGACTACAGAAAGCCTCCCTACATCAAGCTTCCTGAAAGCCTGTACTGCATCCTTCAAACTCGTTTCAGGAGTTAAAGAATATGCAGGAGTGCTCATAATCTTTTCTACAGGCGGCGACATGGAAGATCTCGTGCCTTGCTCATCCTCCCTCTCGATTCTCGCATAGCCTGCGTTGATGATATTGCGCCGGGTGACCATTCCGATAAGTTCACCATTCCTTACAACGGGTAAACCCGAAAAACCCGTTTCTTTCATGTTCAGCCAGACCTTGGCAACATTGTCCTTAGGAGAACATGTTTTTACATCGGTGGTCATTACATCGCTTATCTTCTTTGAAGGAATTTTATCTAAGTCGAGGTTCCTGAAAATATCCACCATGCTCAAAATACCTGCAAGCGTCATATCCTGCCCGGATTTCAATACAGGAGCGCGACCCACGCCTGCCTCTATCATCAATCTGGCAGCCTGCATCACATCCATATCAGGATATACAAACGGGAACTCAGAAATGAATCCTTCAACTGTTACGTTTGATTTTGTGGAATATATGTTCAACAATTCCTTCTCATTTAATACCCCGACGACCCTGTTCTTATTATCCAAGACCGGCACAGTGCGAAAATGCCTGTCTCTCATCAACTGGCGCGCATGTGTCATAAATTCTGTGTCTTGAATAAAAACAGGGTTTTTGGTCATTACATTTTTTACGATCATAGTCTCATACTCCTTTTATTGCGCATATATTTGTTACTTAATTAAAATCCCAAATTACTGCGTTTAGGTCTCTCTGCAACTCTCACAAAGAAGTTTTCCATCTACAAGTAACAGCGTATCAACATTATCGCCGCATTCCTCGCATATCCCCCGATTAATCTTTTGAGGAACCTCCATTGAAAAGACCTTCTCCCGGTGCATCTTGATGAGGTCGGAGAAAATACTTCCCATCTCGGCTGAAATCGCGATGAGATCGGTATCCGTGACGATGCCCACAAGTTTTCCATTGTCCACAACGGGTAATCGCCTTATCTCCATTTTCACCATCTTATGCATGGTATCGGTGACATCCTCTTCGGTATTTACGGTTATGAGGGGAGTGGTCATCAATTCTCTCATGGAAATATCATCCGGTTTAAGATTCCTGGATACGATTTTCCTGACGATATCGCGCTCTGTGATAATTCCAACCGGTTGCTTTTTATCTGTGATAATGATGCTGCCAACATCATAGTCTAACATTTTTTTTGCTAATTTCTGGACATCACTTTTTATGTCAATGGTCACTACATCCCCGGTCATTATTTCTTTTACCGGCATCTTAACTTCCATAATTATCCTCCCTATACGTAACTATGTATTTTGATGTGTTTAAATGTTATTGTTAGCTGTTACCAAAATGGCACAAGTTAAAAAATAAAAAACAATATTTAGCTTTTAACGGTCGCCCTATTCTTTTAGCATCCTGACCATTTTTATTGCAGCCTCGACTGCCCGCTTGGCGTACTCTACGCGCTCATGGGCATCAAGCCGGCTCATCCCCGGACCTGATATTCCAAGAGTTATGGGTTTCCCGTATTCAAGAGAAAGGTCAGTTATCTTCCTTGAAGCTTGCTGTATAACTATTTCATCGTGCTTGGTTGCCCCCTGTATCACACACCCGATTGTAACTATTGCTTCAATAGTGTCATCTTCGGCAAGTTTCTTTACTGCAAGAGGCATGTCAAAAACCCCGGGGACGTATAATATTTTCCCGACAGAAGCTCCGAGAAAAGCTGCATGTTCTTTTCCAAGGGTTTCCATCTGGATTGTTAAATCACGATTGAATTCCGAAACCACAAATCCTAAATTTATACTCATTTTAGCACCTGGATTGTTATATTATTTGATTCATCTATATATTTTTCGATAGAGTTTTTTGGCTAAAAGCCCCGGCGTTCGATACAGCGGCATGAATCCATGAAACATTTATATCCCCTATACGTCCTAAAGGAGGAGAAGAAGGAACCAAATATGGTGAAAATATTCTATGACAAGGATGCAGACTTAAACGTATTGAAGAATAAGACCATTGCAGTAATCGGTTATGGCAGCCAGGGAGCAGGACAGGCGCAGAATCTTCATGATTCCGGGCTCGATGTAATAGTGGGCGTCCGCAAGGGCGGCGAATCCTGGGCACAGGCAAAGGCTGATGGTCTCTCAGTAGCGACAATGGCAGACGCAGCTAAAAAGGGAGACTTAATCCAGATACTGGTACCCGATGAAATACAGGGCGCAATATATGCCAGTGAAATCGCCCCCAACATCACCAAAGGCAAAACGCTGTGTTTCTCGCACGGCTTTAATATCCATTTTAACCAGATTGTGCCGCCAAAGGACGTGGATGTAATAATGGTGGCGCCAAAAGGGCCGGGCTTCCTTGTAAGGCGCACATATACCGAGGGCATCGGCGTTCCTGCACTTCTTGCAATATACCAGGATGCTTCCGGCTCGGCGTGGGATACAGGCATGGCTTATGCGAAAGGCATCGGAGCCACACGCGCCGGCGTGATTGAGACCAGTTTCAAGGAGGAGACAGAGACAGACCTCTTTGGCGAGCAGGTTGACCTGTGCGGCGGATGTACGAGCATGATAAAGGCATCTTTTGAGACCCTTGTCGAGGCGGGATACCAGCCGGAGATTGCATATTTTGAGACATTGCATGAATTAAAACTCATAGTCGATTTGATTCATGAAGGCGGCTTGAGCAAGATGTGGTATTACGTATCCAACACAGCCGAATACGGAGGCATGACAGTTGGCCCTAAGATCATCAACGAGCAGTCGCGTCTGGCTATGAAAGAGGCTCTTCGCAGAATACAGAGCGGGGAGTTCGCCCGCGAGTTCGTGCTTGAAGGCAAGACGAACAGGCCTGTGCTGAACGCTCTTGAGAGACAGGAGAACGAGCATCAGATAGAGAAAGTCGGGAAAGAACTGCGTGCCATGATGCCATGGCTTAAAAAGGATTAGTTACGATGGCAATTTGCCATCGTTTTATTATTTAATTACGTCTCAACTTTCAACCGGATTCAGGTCACAATTACTTTTCCTTTCATGGTTGGATGGATGTGGCACTGATATTCAAATGTCCCGGTCTCGTTAAATGTAAAGCTATATGTCTGTCCCTGACTCAATGTCTGTGAATCGATATCGTTTCCTATTCCGGTTACAGTGTGCTGCGCGCCATCCATGTTTGTCCACGTCACCGTAGTCCCTTTTGCAATCGTTATGGTATCCGGGTTAAATGCAAAACCCTTAATCTCAACAGTATTGGTGGCCGCAGGTTGAGTTTCTGTTTTAGGTCCGTATGTACAACCGCTTGCCAGTACAGCGATTATTAAAAAGCTTATTAGCCATATCTTTCCCATTTTTAACCCTCCTTTACAATATACATTCACTTATGCACTACTTATAATTTTTTGCTTTGGAATTATGAGTTCGTTTGACCTGAAAAGTAAAAATGTGACATTATAAATCATGTTGTTTTAAAAATGTTGTTAGAAAACTATAAATATCGATGTTATAACATATATGCTACAAATAAATGTGATATATTAAATCACATTAATTTAGGAGATTTACTTGAAAATTGCATCAAAGCCTTTGCTGTATGCGCCCGAATGGCTGGTCTCATTTGAAAAAGAAGCGGCTTCTGAAATTATCCTGAATCAGGATACTGGTGAAGTTATTCGTGAATACAGGACGAGATATGGCATGTCTCAGGAACAACTTGGAGCTTTGATGAACCTGCGGCGCGAATCCATATCGCGTATTGAAAATGGAAGTGTGACGCCTACATTGGGTTTCATCAAAAAATTCATTAACGCCGTATCTTTAATTGAGGCAATCCGCGTCGAGAGGGCGCAGCATAAGGAAATCGATGTTCATTTTCTTGAGAACCTGGCAAAGGAACTTGGTTTTTCACGTGAAGAACTTACGGGAATCTTAAAAGTGGCAGTAGAAAGTTACGATAAAAAACTCATTAAAATTCAAAAATCGTTAAAGGAGAAAAAATATGATCGAGGATTCAGTTATCTGGCTTGAAGAGGTTGGAAAAGAAGATATAGCGATCGTGGGCGGTAAAGGCGCAAGCCTCGGCGAGATGCTGCGCGCTGAACTCCCTGTTCCCCCGGGATTTGCCGTAACAGCGCAGGCTTTTCGCAGGTTTATAGATGAAAATGGAATAAACGATGAACTTTTCAGCTCCCTTGAAGTGGATGTCGATAATGCAGATATTTTAAGGGATGCAGAGAAAAAGGCGAAAAAAATCATCATGGGAGCAAAAATCCCCGCTGATATGGAAAAAAGCATAAAGTCAAAGTATAAGGAGCTGTGCAAGCGGGAGAAAGATGAAGTTTTCGTGGCTGTGCGTTCAAGCGCTACAGCCGAAGATCTGCCTGATGCCAGTTTTGCCGGTCAGCAGGACACCTTCCTTAACATCAGGGGAGAGCAGAACGTACTTGATGCGGTCAAGAAATGCTGGGCATCACTTTATGGCGCCCGCGCCATCTATTACAGGGTAAAACAGGGATTTGACCACCGGAAGGTCAACCTCTGCGCCGTCGTGCAGATGATGGTGGATGCGGAGAAAGCAGGCGTGATGTTCTCATCCCATCCGTCCACTGGTGAGCCGGTCACGATTATCGAAGGCGCATGGGGACTTGGTGAAACCGTGGTATCGGGCTCGGTTTCGCCTGACTATTACTTAGTGGATAAAAAATCAAGGAATATAAAAGAGCGAAAAATCGCCACCAAAAACGTCATGCACACAAAAGACCCTAAAACAGGCAAAACCATTGATATGCCTGTTCCTGCAGACAAGAAAAACGCAAAAGTGCTTGACGATGATGAGATATTGAAACTCGTTGATTTCGCAGACGTTCTTGAAGAGCTTTACGGAATACCGCAGGATATTGAGTGGGCGATAAAGAATAAAGAGATATTCATTCTCCAGTCAAGACCTATTACAACAATAAAGAAGAAAAAAGAGACAAAAGAGAAAGTGGCAACATCTGCTATTCTTGAAGGGCTTGGAGCATCCCCTGGAATGGCGTACGGTGAGGCAAAACTAATCAGCGATGCAAGCGAACTCGGAAAGGTCAAGAACGGCGATATTCTTGTGGCAGTGATGACCACACCTGATATGGTACCGGCGATGAAACGCGCCGCAGCTATCGTAACTGACGAAGGCGGGCTGACCTGCCATGCCGCCATTGTATCACGCGAGCTGGGTTGCCCGGCAGTCGTGGGAACACGGAAGGCAACGGAATTGTTGTCTGATGGCATGATGATAACAGTGGACGGGGAGAAAGGGCTTGTATTCGACGGGAAAAAAGATGTGCCAGCGCCTGTGGCAATGCAACCTGAAAAAGCGACCATATCGTTCTCGAAATCAAAACCCGTCACTGCAACCGAAGTTAAAGTTAATGTATCCATTCCCGAAGCCACGGTGCGGGCTGTTGAGACGCAGGCTGACGGCGTAGGATTGTTGCGTATCGAGCATATGATACTCGGTCTTCCAAAGCACCCCAAGCAGTACATAAAAGAGGGGAAAGCAGATGAATATGTCAACGAACTTGTTTCGCGCATCCAGATTGTGGTGGATGCTTTTTATCCGAAGCCCGTATGGGTGCGGACGCTTGATGCGCCCACTGATGAGTTCAGGGCGATGGAAGGCGGCGAAGGAGAGCCTATTGAACCGAACCCAATGCTTGGATACCGCGGTATCAGGCGCGACCTTATAGATACTGAACATTTTGAGCTTGAGGTAAGAGCCTTCAAGGAATTAATCAAGCGCGGCTACAACAATATGGGCATCATGATTCCTCTTGTGCAGCATCCTTCGGAACTTCGCCGCGCAAAGGAGTTCATGCGAGAGAGGGGGATTGATTTTGGAAAGACCGAGATAGGGATAATGGTGGAAATCCCGGCTGCAGCGCTAATAATTGACCAGTTCATAGCAGAGGGGCTTGATTTCGTGAGTTTCGGAACGAACGACCTCACGCAGTACACGCTTGCGGTTGACAGGAACAATGAGCATGTGGCGCATCTTTACAACGAATTGCATCCTGCAATAATGAAACTAATCGAGCATGTTATTATCGAATGCAATAAGGCTGGCGTGAAGACAAGCATCTGCGGGCAGGCCGGGAGCAATCCGAAGGTGGCGAAGCGGCTTGTGGAGCTTGGGATTACGAGCATCAGCGCGAATATTGATGCGGTGGAGGCTGTCAGGGATATGGTAGCGAGGACGGAGTTGCAGTTATTGCTGAAGGCGGCGAGGGAGAAGAAGAGTTAAAAAAGGTCTAAAAATTTTTGTGAAATGATTATGAAGTTCATTACAAGTCGGTCTAAGTTACCTTCATCAGCAGATGAGATGGCTGGACTTTGGTTTAATCTGTGGAGCAAACAGTACTGGCCATTAAATGAGTTGAATGTAGGTGCAGTACTATATTGGTACGAATCTGGGACAAAAAGTATTGTTTGGAAAACTATCGTTGAAGATGTTGATCGATTTTCATATGGTAGCAAAGACGAGGCAAAGCACAAACTCAAAAGTAGATTCGGTGAGTTTGACGATAAACAGTCTTACTATATTAAGGCACCTTCCGAGGGCTTTTGTCTTGCTTTTAAAGTTAAATCACTTCAAAGATTAAATTTACCTAAACCTAATGGCTTTAAATTTCCACAACAAGGATGGCTCGCAGGTAATGATAAAATAGCACAAGAGTGGGTTAAAACTGAGATAGCTGACGACTCAACTCTGGACATGATTATCCCGAATGGTACAACAATTGAAAGATTACACCTACTGAATGAGGTAATGGCTGATCTATCTCCTGAGCGAATCAAAAAGATAGTTTCTCAAACAATCAGAGGTGATACCAAGCTTGTAAAGGCGTTTAAGGAACTGTGCAATTTTCGCTGCCAGTTTCCCGATTGCAATGCAAGAATACAAAAAAGAAACGGCGGATACTATATCGAAGTTGCCCATATCGAACCAGTGTCCCAAGGTGGTAAAAGTGTGATAGGTAATCTTCTAGTTCTGTGCCCCAACCATCACAAAGAGTTCGATTATGGTGATCTTGAGATTATCGAACAAAAAACAGACTATCTACGTGGATGGCTTAATGGCAAGGAGTTTGAAATAAGTTTTCCGTCAGACTGAAATATTGCATTTTTGAGATTTGAGTTTTCCGAAATTCTTAATACAACAAAATTGCATAGAATAATTAGGAAAGTATTAAAAAGATATGATTATTAAATCTGTCAAGAGGTCTTATGGATATGATATCCGAAACTGATAAAAAAATAATCCTAGAATACGCCAAAAAATACAACGTCTCCTCTATAATCCTATTCGGTTCATCCTTGGAAAAAGGCAAAAAAGCCAACGATATAGACCTCGGAGTAAAAGGAATCGAACCTCGTTTATTCTTCAAATTTTACGCTGAATTATTCAAATATCTATCCAAGCCAGTTCATCTCATCGATCTTTCCAAGAAATCATTATTCAACGACCTTGTAGAAGAAACCGGGCGAAAAATTTATGGATGAACTACACAAAAGGATACTGGCAGAAAACCATTCGTGAATGAAATTCTTAAAGGCTACTCCGTAAAGAAAGGTGCTGTTATTGGATAAAAATATTAAAAATCAAAAAAAAGAGGTTATAGAAGAAACAAAAGAAAAGTTAGATATTAGAGAGCGGGACTTGAAAAATCTGGAAAGGATTAAAAAAGGGCTTTGGAAAAAATAAAAATGATATTGTAAAACCGCTATGCCCGAAAATAACAAAACCGAGGAATTCCTGCAAAAACTCGCGCCATGCATCGAGCGCGGTGAGCTTGAGGCGTGCGTGGGGGAGGCGGCGCGGGAGATGGGGATAGTTGCAGGAGTTGTCTGCATCAAAAATGATTAATTCCTGTACGATAGGTATAAGAAAGAACAATACCAAGAAATGTTAGAGGAATAATGCAAAATTTACAAGAAATTGAAGAGCATCTGGAACATATAACTGAAGAGCTATCTGAAATCAGGAAAATTACTCTTGACCTTAAGACCATCGATAAACTAAAAGCTGAAAGGGCTTGGAATGACCTGATGGAGGCATCCATACAAATTTCCAGAGAATGGAAGGGACCAACCGCCTTAGAGGAAATCCGAAGCCAGAGAGAAAAGGAATGGTAGAACGCATAACCATTGATAGCTCAGTTATAATTACTAAATCGATAATATATATAAGCTAATAGAAATATGGGTTTTAAGAATAATTTTTAGTTGAATGGCAAAAACTCAAATGAGTGAAATCATGAAACAAATTCTAATTAAAGTGCCGCAATGGGTGGATGAAGAACTCGTAAAGCTTCAAATCGATAGAATACTGGCTCTTGAAAGCAAAAAAAGAGAACTCATCGAAGAGACATTAAAAAAATTGGATATTGGAGATAAAGACCTGAGGGAGCTTGAGAAAATAAGAGGAGAGGTATGGAAAAAGGAGAAGAAAAAACTAAGATTGAGTTCGTCATAGATACCAACATTCTTATTTCTGCTTTAATCCCAAAAAATTCAAAACTCAGGGACGTTCTCTTATCAGGGGATTTTCGTATTTATGCGCCTGAATATCTCTTGAAAGAGCTTGATAAATACTGGGGTTTGATACTTGAAAAAGCCGAAAAAAAAGGCGTTATCAAGTCAAATATAGAGCTTGTTAAAGAGGAGCTACTTTCAAAAATCTTTTTTGAACCTGATAATTTTTATCGTTTAAGAATTGAGGAGGCTTATAGTATCTGCCGGGAATTCGATGAGAAGGACACGCCATTTATCGCACTATCTTTGATGTTAGAAATTCCAATACTGACAAATGACAAAGGTATTATTGAAAATGCCGGAATTTATAGGGCGTTAACAATCGGAGAACTCTTTAAGATGAAGTCACTGTGACGATAAATTGAACACGAGAGATTTTGAAAATTATGCCTGAAAATAACAAAACTGAAGAATTCCTGAAAAAACTCGCGCCCTGCATCGAGCGCGGCGAGCTTGAGGCGTGCGTGGAGGGGGCGGCGCTGATGGAAATGATTTTATGACCCCCCGCATCCCCATCCTCGACAACCACATGCACCTCAACCCCGCGGGCAGGTGCCTCGGCGCAGTCCGTGAATTCGCGCGTGCCGGGGGTACGCATATCGTTCTTGTCTCGCTTCCGCCGTGGTCGCTTGGTATTGAAATAAACTCGCCTGAGGATTACAGGCAGGTTTTTGACAAAGTCCGCAAAATTGCCCGGCGCGCCGAAGAAGCCGAGAAGGTTAAGGTATTCGTGGTGCTGGGCGTGCATCCAGCCGAGATTAACAGGCTTTCAGAGCGCCTCGGACTTCCGCGCGCCGTTGAGATAATGAAGGGAGGGCTTGAAATTGCGCGCGGATATGTTGAAAAAGGGTTTGCGGTCGGATTAAAGTCCGGGCGCCCCCATTATGAAGTCGAGCCGGAAATTTGGGACGCTTCAAACGATATAATGCGCCACAGCTTCACGCTGGCAAAGGATGCAGGCTGCGCCGTGCAGCTTCATACCGAAAGCGCCACTGAAGAAGGGCTCTCGGAAATCGCAAGGATTGCAGTGGATGCCGGTTTGTCCCCTCAGAAAGTCGTCAAGCATTTTGCGCCGCCGATGGTGAAAATATGCGAGAAACATGGCATTTTCCCGAGCGTTCTTGCAGGCGAGGATGCCATAGAAAAAGCCCTCTCCGAAGGCACGCGTTTCATGATGGAAACCGATTACATCGACGACCTTAAAAGACCGGGTTCGGTGCTCGGGCCAAAGACCGTCCCGAAGAGGACAAAACAACTGATACCGGAATGGGGCGAGGATGTGTTCTGGAAGATTCATAAAGAGAACCCTGAGAAAGTGTACGGCGTGGAAATTAATATTTAAATTTTAACTTGTGGTTCACCGCATAATTATGGTATTACTGTTATTGTCTGGTTCTGGATGCGCGGGAACTCTTCAATAGAGAACATATATGTCCCGGTCCTGTTAAACGTGTAATCAAAGCGCTCGGTCTGATAACGCATGAGTCCTGTCCTCCCGCTCCAGAGTCCTTCATTGCTTACCACAGTAAGAGGAAAATCGTAGCTGTCGTCATTTATCCATCTGACGCTGTCTCCTGCGTGAATGGTAAAATTCAGTGTGTTAAAGCCGGGCGGCAGGCCATAAGAAGAATTTCCCCTAATTGCCCTTACCACAGAAAACCCATAATCGCTGTCGATCCATATCCTGTACATTACAGGCTCAAGGGAAGGAGTTGGAGAAGCTGTCAGGGCGGGAGTTGGTGATTGGGTTGGAAAGACGGTAGGCTGCATAGTCCCAGTTGCAGTTGGGGTTGCAGTTGGTGTGGGAGCCGGAGGCTTAACACATCCAAGGAAAAAGAGCGAAATAATAACAATGACGAGCGGGATTAATTTATTAATTTTCATACTCCACACCAGTATTAATGTTAGCATTATTCATAAATAACCTTATCGATGCCGGTGCCAAAAAAATCCTTCCGTTATTTATATAGCCATCTTCTGAGAATTAAACCACCTCTATATGATGCGTGATTACCTTACACTGGACGACATTAACACCAAAGGGAAAACCGTTTTATGCAGGCTCGACCTGAACTCGCCGATGGACCCGAACGGGACGATTCTTGACGACAGCAGGTTCAGGAGCCATCTTACAACTCTCAGGGAGCTTGAAGATTCAAAAGTCGTAATCCTGTCACACCAGAGCCGCCCGGGCAAGAGCGATTTTACAACCATGGAGCCCCATTCAAGAATATTATCGAAAATGATGCACAGGAATGTGGATTATGTCGATGATATATTCGGCTCCCACGCGGTCAACTCTATAAAAAGTATGAACAAAGGCGATATCATATTGCTTGAAAACACCCGGTTTTATTCTGAAGAATCGCTTGAGCGCACACCGAAAGAGCATACAAGGACACACATGGTAAAGCGGCTTTCGCCCATTTGCGATATTTTTATGAACGATGCCTTTTCTGTTTCCCACAGGTCTCATCTTTCAGTCACAGGTTTTACAGAAGTCTTGCCAAGCATAGCAGGAAGGGTAATGGAAAAGGAAATCGACTCGCTTAACAGGGGATTAACATGTAACGACCGCCCCTGTATATACGTGCTTGGCGGCACGAAAGTCGATGACTCCATCAAAGTCACGAAAAACGTACTTGAGAAGGGCTGCGCTGACAGGGTGCTTGTAACCGGGGTGGTGGCGAATGTATTTCTTGCAGCTTCAGGGGTGAAAATCGGAAGCTCGAATATGAATTTTATTGATAAACAGGGTTATTTGCCGCAGGTAGAGATTGCCCGGGGTCTACTTTTACGTTTTAAGAAAAATATCGGGATGCCGGTGGATGTGGCGCTAAACAAAAATGATGAGCGCGTGGAAGAAAAAGTGCATAACCTGAACACGGAATTGCCCATCCATGACATAGGCATCGAGACGATGGTCAAATTCTCAGAGGAAATAAGCAGCGCTAAAACTGTTGTAATGAACGGACCTGCCGGGGTTTTCGAGAAGGACGCTTTCGCCCTCGGGACCCAGGAACTCATAAAAGCCGGAGCAAAATCGGGATTCTCGGTAATAGGGGGCGGCCACATTGCAGCTGCAGCCGAACAGATGGGCATTTCCGGTAAATTCTCTCATGTGAGCACGGGCGGGGGCGCTTGCATCGATTTTTTGGCGGGTGAAAAACTGCCCGGCATTGAGGCATTAAAGGATGCTGCCAGGAAATCCAGAAAAAAATAGCGCAACGGGTTTTGATTTCACAGGCAATATGACCCTGCTTGTGAAAGACGTTGTTAACACCCATCCTTTTTTTTGCCACATAAGACCTGATAATGTCCTCGTTGCAATATCCCCATCCAACGGAAGAAGTAACGGCGTTGTCGCAAAATTAAGACCCATGAGGTTTGAAGACGGTTCTATTACCAGGATTGCCCGCGGAATAGAATATATCGCTCCCGAGGTCAATATTAACGGAAACAACATCCTTTACATCGTATATTTCCATCTGCCGCGGTTCCTGAATCACGGAAACCACAGGACAAAACTTTCCACGGTATTGCATGAACTACATCACATTTCCCCCTTATTTAACGGGGATATAAGGCGATTCCAGGGCAAAAATTACGCACATGGCAGTTCAAGAAAAAAATATGATGAGCTTATCAATATTTACACTGACGAATATATAAAATCGACATGCCACCCCGAATTGAGCGGGTTTTTAAAATACAAATATTCCGAATTGAAGCGCAGATACGGCGCCATCTATGGTGATATGATCCGCATTCCCCGTTCAAAACATGAATGAACCTGTGCGAAACATTTAACCTTGAAGGATAATATTACGTCTTAGAATGAAAAAGCTGCGGATATTCCTTCAAATAATAATTGGCGTAGCCATTATTATTTATATTTTAATGAAGCTTGACTTTAGAGAAGTAATCTCGGTTCTTGGGAATACAAATCTTTTATTCTTTCTTCTTGCATGTTTTTCCTATCTCTGCCTGAACTTTATACTTTCCTCGCGATTATTCTATCTTCTTACAAAAATCGGATACAGGGTAAAATTTCCAAAAGTCTTTTTTTCGCATATGGGAGGAATGGTTGTGGGCGATATTACACCGGGAAGGAGCGGATATTTTTTAACGCCTCCGATTTTGAAAAAAAATGCCGGCGTCAGGATTACTGACGGGATGGCGTGTATTTTTGCGCCCCAGGCGGTTGAATTTATCCTGAAAGTTGCAGGTGCAGTCGCAGCGTTAGTATTTATTTCCAGGATTTCCGATATCAACCGGAATTTCATTATTTCTGCTCTGGTCGGAGTAATTCTTCTTATGGTTGTTGGGGTTTTAATGTTGATTATTTCGTGGAAAAGCGAGAATATTTCATCGGCTTTTTTAAGTAAAATCCCATATTTGCGGAATTTTACTGAAAATCTCGCATCCTTTAAAGAGAGAAATATCGGCATCAAAGGAAGTGCCGGGGCCATCATACTCCTGTCCATGACAGGATGGTTTTTTGCTGCGATGCAATGGTTTTTTATCGGCAAGGCAATCGGGCTTAATCTTTCATATTTTACTTTCTTTTTGCTTCATCCTTTAATAACCATATTGATGTTCATTCCCGTATCCCCGGCAGGTCTTGGATTGATGGAAGGGGGAGTTATTGTTGTCTTTTCATTTTTCGGGATTCCATCGGCGCAGGGGCTGGCTTTTTCGGTATTGGTGAGAGTGAGTATACTGCTTGTTGACCTGCTGGGTTTAAAATCGGTATTGACGGCATCTAAATGAAAAGTCCGGTAAAGCCGCCCATAATATTCAGATAGGTTAAAATATCTTCCATTCAACATATAACAATGATGACGCCGCAAAAAGTCACAAAAGTACTCCTGTTCCTTAAGAACATGGTTTATGAGAGCACAAGTCCCATGGAAATACTGCGCTTTGCAAAATACTACAGCAAGAAGGGGCTTGATGTGGTCGTGGTTCTCTGGGGCCCGATGGGTGTCATTCTTGCAAAAAAAGGAAAGCGCGGCACGCCTCCGTATGATGAACGAGTCCGGGAATGTATTGATATGGGGGTTAAATTCAAATGCTGCGAACTGGCGTCTTCCATGATTGGTTTTGACTCCGGGGAACTGATAGAAGGCGTGGAAATGATACATTCCTTTGAGGTTGCTGACCTGATGCTTGAATACTGCGAAGAAGGGCAGCTTGTAATAACACTTTGAGCAAGCCTTTTTAATCAACAGGTTCATTTACCGCTCCCTATGGACAGGGAACTCCTTCTTAAACTTAAAAACGGCGAGACAAGTTTTCACGAAATCGGAAAATCACTTGACAGCGGTCAGGCAATCGAACTCCGGCGGGCTATGGTTTCCGAATTAACCGGAACAAAATTTAAGCATATTCACAATTTTTCATTTGACGCAGAATCCGTAACAAAACGCAACATCGAGAACATGATAGGCGCAATACAGGTTCCGCTTGGCGTGGCCGGGCCCCTTCGCGTTAACGGCGAATATGCAAATGGCGATTATTATATCCCTCTTGCTACTACAGAGGGCGCGCTTGTAGCAAGCGCAGACAGGGGAAGTTCGGCCATCACGGCATGCGGCGGCGCTAATGTGAGGATTTTCCATGACGAGATGACAAGGGCGCCTGTTTTCAGGGCGCGGGACATAATTGGCGCAAAAAAGCTTGTGGACTGGGTAAATGCGAATTTCAAACGCTTGAAAGTTAGAGCAGAAGAAACAACGAAGTTCGGTGAGCTTCTTTCGGTGAAACCATTTGTCGCCGGCAGGAATGTTTATCTGCGATTTTCCTATGACACCAAGGACGCCATGGGAATGAATATGGTCACGATTGCGACAGATGCCGCAGTTGACCTTGTCCTTCGGGCAAACGATGTGGACCTCATAGCATTATCGGGCAATATGTGCACCGACAAGAAACCTGCTGCAATAAACGTTATTGAGGGCAGGGGAAAAACCGTTTCTGCTGATGTTGTGCTTGGAAAAGAGGTCATAACCGGGAAACTTAAAACCACTCCTGAAAGAATGGCAGAGGTAAATTACAGGAAAAACTTAATCGGCTCTGCCCGCGCCGGGTCGCTCGGGTTCAATGCGCATGCGGCAAACATCGCGGCAGCGCTCTTTATCGCATGCGGGCAGGATGCGGCACATGTCGTGGAGGCAAGTAATGCCATGACCACGATGGAAATCACTGAATCCGGTCTTTACTGCTCGGTCACCCTGCCTTCGCTCCCTGTCGGGACGGTGGGCGGCGGAACTCGCATAGGTACGCAGCAGGAGTGCCTGGATATGCTTGGGGTAGCGGGAGCGGGAGAACCTCCGGGCGCCAATGCAAAAAAATTCGCCGAGATTGCGGCAGCGTCTGTACTTGCAGGTGAGATTTCACTCATCGCCGCTTTAGCTTCGCGGCATCTGGCAAAAGCCCATGCTGAACTGGGGAGATAACAAATCAAGTCAGGTGATGATATCAATAATTGCCCTGAGGTATCTGTGCTGCGCCATGTTTTTTATGTTGACTATCACAGGGTTTTCATCAGCTTTCATACTCTCCTTCATCCTTTGATTTTCCCCACAACCTCTGCCACACGCAGGCCGACATGCTTTGCCATCGCAAGACCAATCTCGTCATTCAGGGCATCACCCTTCATTCCGGCTTTGGCGCTTCCGCCCAAACCGTAGTTATTGCCTACCACGATCATGTTCTGGAAAAGCATCCACTGGAGTATCGAGTTTATGGTAAAAAGCTGCCCTCCATCCCTGCCTCCGCCCACTGCTATGGCGCCGCCCACTTTGTTTTTCAAAAGAAACTCGGGTCCGCCCGGAACACCCGGCCTGTCCTGCGGCGTGCCTTCTGCATATCGCAATATCACGCTCCTGTCAAAAAGAGCCTTGAGCTGGGCTGTCACAGAAAGAAAATATACAGGTGAAGCTACGATTATCCCGTCCGCTTTTTTCATAGCTTCATAAATTCCGGGTACATCATCATCTTTTATGGCGCAAATTCCGTTTGATTTGTCCGTATGGCACGCCCCGCAACCGGTACATGGTTTGATTTTTTTCCCTGATAGGGCGATTAACTCTGTTTTAGCGCCCATCTCAGAAGCGGCTTTCAAAGCTTCCTGTACAAGCATTTCGGTGTTGCCTTTTGCTCTCGGGCTGCCTGATATTCCAACTATTTTCATAATTTGACTCCTTTTTACTTTTTTACGATTTTTAAATACGATAGTTAAATTAAATATTTAATAATTTCTTCCAGGCATATCAAATCTCGATTTTCGAAAACAGATAGCTTCCGACAACAAGGAAGAGCGCCGTGATGCCTGAAAGGACTGCAAAATCAGTTATAAAACCAAAGTGCATCTGACCTATAAGAGCCCCTCTTAATCCGTCAACTCCGAATGTCAGGGGGTTCAGGCTTGCTATTGTGACAATCGAATCAGGAAGTCCTGCCAGAGGAAAGAGAGCGCCGGAAAGGAAAAATATCGGCATCACCAGGAAATTCATAATCATCTGGAAACCCTGCATGTCTTCAAGGAGCGACTGGAATTCCATTTTTTAAATCCGCTTCTCTAAAAGTATTATTAATCGGAGTTGATGGAGCAGATTGGGATATCATCGATTCACTACGACCTGCAGGAAAACTACCGAATTTCGACCGCCTGATTAAAGAAGGTGTATCCGGTCCCTTACGTACCCTAAAACCTATTCTATCTCCGATTATTTGGACTAGTATTGCCACCGGAAAAACTCCTGATAAACATGGGATTTTCGGTTTCGCTGAAGCCGATACTAATCGAAATATTGAATCCATCTCTTCGAAAGATAGGAAAGTAGAAGCGCTTTGGAATATTCTTACCGAGAAAGGAATCCGCTCTGGTATTGTCGGCTGGTGGGCAACTTCCCCGCCAGAAGAGATAAACGGGGTTATGGTTTCTGACCGAATCGGGTTCCATAGTTATGGAATAACAGTCGGAAAAAGGAAGCTGGTAGAATATATTTATCCACCAAAAAAAGTTGCAGAATTCCAGCCGCTTTTAGTTTTACCAAAAGATATTTCTTATCAGGAAACAGAAAAATTTATTCATATTTCGCAATCCGACTTTGCGAAAATTTCCAAAAGTTATTTCGACCCCAAGAACCGCGATAATCATTTTTTACATATCCTCGCTGGAATGAAGATGTATGAAACCATGAGTAATTATATTTTGCAGAAGGAACATCCGGATTTTATGGCAGTCTACTTTGAAGCGGTAGATTCTTTAAGCCATCTTTTTATGCCGTTTGCACCGCCGAAACGGGAAGAAGTTAGAAATGAGGAATATGAAAAATATAAAAATGTTATTACCGCAATTTACCAAGAACAGGATGAAGCGATTGGTCGGCTGCTGAAGAATGTTGATAAAAATACGGTGGTTATCATTGTTTCCGACCATGGATTTAAGACTGGGGCTAGCCGTCCTACCTTTACCCGGGAGATTGAGGGTGATACGGCAGTAGATTCGCATCGTTTATTTGGTGTATTGGTTGTAAGCGGACCGAATATTAAGAAAGATATTAAAATTTCAGATGCGTCGGTGCTGGATATTACCCCTACCATTTTAGCTATCTTACAACTTCCGGTTGGACAGGATATGGATGGTAAAGTGCTCTCAGAGATATTTCAAACAGCACCCAAAATAAAAACTATTGCTTCTTATGAATCCGGTGCGGTCAGACGATTCTCTGAACCTGAAAGATTAGCTAAAAAAACCGATGATGAATATGTCGAACGGTTACAAGCGCTTGGGTATATCAGCCCGAATAATTCTATAGCCCAACCCAAATCTGCAGAAGCGGCTAAAAGCACCCAAATTGAATTATTAAATAATCAAGGACTGGTTGAAATAAGTAAACATAATTATCAGCAGGCGTTGCGTCTCTTCAATCAAGCGCTATCCCTTGATTCGACCTACGAATCGACGTATAACAATCTTGGTAGTGCTTTTCTTTCAATCGGAGATCCCGAAAGCGTTCGGAACGGAGAAAAAGCCTTCCGAACAGCATTAACTTTAAATCCAAAAAACGCACGGGTATGGAGCAATCTCAGCCTAGTTTTATCACGACAAAATAAGTATGACGAAGCGTTGATTGCCGGCAAAAAAGCTCTCGCACTCAATCCGAATTATGCTTATGCCTATAATGCTGTTGGCACAGTACACATGGA
>JAPZAO010000081.1 GCA_027460615.1 Candidatus Methanoperedens sp. | reverse complement strand
GGGGTGCTCTCGATCCGATGCACCGTGTCGCGCACGTCCTTGGTGGCCGGCAGGCCGCGGTCCTTGTTCTCCGTCAGCAGGTCCACGATGGTGGGATTAAAGACCGAGCTGGCGGCATCGATCTCCCGAATCTTGTCCTCGAGCGCCTGCTCGTGACGCTTCTGGGTTTGCTGGAGCACCCAGGCATGAATGCGCTCGACCACAAATCTGCCGAGGCATTGATGGAAACAATTGCGAACATGCTTGAGAAGATACTTAACGACCTGCAATCAGTCGGTGGTATCGAATTTTCCGCAATTGTTTCGAAACAGGGATTGCTGATGGTTTCTAAGGAAACAGTAGCCGGGCTTAATAGCGAAGCGTTTGCTGCTTTAACTGCTACCCTGTATATGTCAGCAGAATCAACAACACTGCGTCTTAGCGACCAGAAGCCTAAATCCATCATAGTCGAAACTGAGGATAAACACCTCATAACATATACTGCAGGTCCGGATGCATTGATTGTGGTCCTGGTTGGAAAGGACGGATATATTGGCTTGATTCTTAATGAGTTAAAAAAGGCTGCTGAAAAAGTCAAGAATCTTATTTAAAGTTTTATGAGCGAGAAATCTTTTTATTGGACAATTAAAGGTAGTCCGCAGAAAACTATAATACAACATGCGACAAAACATTTATCGGGAGTAAAAATGAGCTTTAAGCTCTTATTATTGATTCTAATGCTTACGATAATCTCAGGATGTATCGCAAAGGAAAAGGAGGTAAACAATATGGAAAAGATTTCTATTTCATCAGAAGCGTTTAATGATGGCGGGACGATACCTGACGAATATACTTGCGAGGGTGAAGATATTTCACCTCCGCTGTCATGGCAGGGGTTGCCCGACGGTACCAAAAGTATCGCATTGATAATGGACGACCCGGATGCCTCGGGAAGGGCATTCGTTCACTGGGTTATTTATAATATCCCTGGAAGCACGCAAAAACTGTCAAAAGGCATACCAAGGAAAGAAAAACTGGCTGATGGAAGCCTTCAGGGAATGACGGATTTTGGAAAAGCCGGATACGGAGGGCCATGTCCTCCTCTGGGGAAGCCTCACAGATACTTTTTTAAAATTTATGCCATTGATAAAATACTTGATTTACCCTCCAAAGCGTCCAAAGAAGATGTGGAAACTGCAATGAAGGGGCATATACTCGCGCAGGGCGAATTAATTGGTAAATACGCAAGATAGGTGCATACCGGAATTGCTAAAATTGCTTCTTTAACACAATTGATATAGGCTTTTAATGCGTTTAAGGGATATATGAAAACGATCACAATTCGTGTTGAAGACGATGTATTCAATAAAATCGAAGAGCAGAGGGGCTCAAAATCGAAGAGTGAATTTTATCGTAAGTTAATTGAAGACTACCTGAATAATCCTGAAGACAATATGAATAAGACCGAGGACGGCCTGAATAAACGTGAAGACGGTTTGAATAATGCTGAAGTAAATTTGAATAAATCTGAATATGTCCAGAATATCCTGAAAGAGAATGAGGCCATGAAAGTGGATTTGGCTCATAAGCAAGAGCTTTTAAAAATGGCCAATGATTGGATAAACGATATGCGAAACCAGGTTGGTTTTCTGCAGTTTGAATATCAAAAAATAAGCGGCAGGCTGGCTTTGGCCGGAACCAGGAAGTGGTGGGAATTCTGGAAGAAATAGATATGCGGGGGATGGGATTTGAACCCACGAACTCCTTCGAGATTAGCCCCTGAAGCTAACGCCTTTGACCGGACTGGGCGACCCCCGCATTGAGGGTTACGACAATAATTTCAGCAGCAATGCCTTCTGGACATGCAGTCTGTTCTCAGCCTGGTCGAATACGGCTGATTTTGGCCCATCGACTACATCTGCAGTAATTTCCTCGCCCCGATGGGCAGGAAGACAGTGCAGTACCATCACATCATGCTTAGCTTGTTCTAAAAGCTTGCTGTTGATCTGGTATGGCCTGAAGTCATGCAATCTCTGGTCATATTCTTCCTCATCACCCATGGAAACCCAGACATCTGTCGAGAGGATATCTGCATTCCTTGCAGCTTTCATAGGATCCCGGATAATATTGACAACTCCTCCGAGTTCCTTTGATTTTTCTACAATTTCCTGGTTCGGCTCATATCCTTCAGGGCAAGACACATTCATTTTCATGCCTGTGAGCGCACAAGCAAGAATTGCTGAATTGCAGACATTATTCCCATCGCCTATCCATGAAAAATTAAGCCCTTTGAATTTCCCTTTGTATTCGCGTATCGTGAGAAGGTCGGCAAGGAGCTGGCATGGATGCTCTAGGTCAGATAAACCATTGATGACCGGAACATTTGAGTTTTTGGATAATTCAATGAGCGTCTCATGTTTATACACCCGCGCCATAATCGCATGAACATAGCGCGACATGACACGGGCTGTATCCGCGACAGATTCCCCGCGCCCGAGCTGGATATCTTTATAATTAAGGTATATCGCATGCCCGCCAAGCTCGGTCATCGCCGCTTCGAATGATATCCTCGTGCGGGTCGAAGATTTTTCAAAAAGCATGGCAAGCGTCCGGGATTTTACTAAACCTGACATTTTCCCGCGCACCCTCTTTTCCTTTAGATCGGATGCGGTATCAAGTAAATTGATAATGTCAGCGTATGATAAATCTGAGAGGGATAATAAATGAGATGGCAAAATCAGGACGCTCCTTGGTTAGTGCTACCAATGTAGATACTTATTTAAATTACTTTTGATAAGTCATAAATAAGATGGTGTATATTTTAGAACGTGGAGTTAGTAATGAAGTTATATGAATATGATGCCAAGGAAATTTTCAAGAAAAATAGTATCCTGGTCCCGGAAGGCAGTCTTGTCTTAAACCCTGACGATGCACAAAATTTAGCGGAAAAACTTGGAACGGTTGTTATCAAAGCCCAGGTTATGACCGGTGGGAGAGGAAAAGCCGGAGGCATAACAAAAGCATCAAATCCGAAGGAGGCATACCAGAGCGCACAGCGGATTCTGGGCATGTCCGTCAAGGGATTTCCTGTGAATAAGATCCTTGTCGAGGAATACAAAAAGCCGGATAAGGAAATGTATATCGGTATTACCATAGATAGAGCCGCAAAATGCCCGCTCATAATGGTCAGTCCTGAAGGTGGCATTGATATTGAAGAGATTGCAAAGACCTCTCCTCAGAAAATTGTGAAAATGCGCATCAATCTTCTCACAGGGATGCATGATTACCAGGCAAGAATGCTCGCAAATTCACTTAATAAGGATAAACCATTGATGATTGCCGATATAATAAAAAAATTGTACCATGTTTTTATAGCTAATGATTGCACGCTTGCCGAAATTAACCCGCTTGCAGATACAAAGGATGGAATTTTTGCACTTGACGCCAAGATGATTATTGATGACAATGCGCTTTTCAGGCAGGATTTCAGGGAGGAAGAAACAGGGTCTCTTGAAGAAACGGCAAAGAAAAACGGCATGAGCTATGTGGGTCTTGAAGGGGATATCGGGTGCATTGTAAATGGCGCAGGTCTTGCTATGGCAACGCTTGACATGATTAAACAATACGGAGGCGAGCCTGCAAATTTCATGGATGTAAGAGCCGGGGCAAATGAAGAGCAAATAAAAATTGCTCTCAGGATAGTCTCATCTAATAAAAAGGTAAAAGCTATAATCATTAACATTTTTGGCGGTCTCACAAAATGCGATGAGGTCGCCCGTGGGATTATTGATGTA
>JAPZAO010000080.1 GCA_027460615.1 Candidatus Methanoperedens sp. | reverse complement strand
AAACTCAAGCTTGAGGCTATGGGCATCGAGATAGAAACCCTGACCAAAGAGCAGGATAAATACCTCCATTCATGGGAAATGGGGACATAAGATGCAGTTGCGAATAAAAGCTGTTGAAAATTATCTTAAAGGATTATTTGGCAGCGCCAGGGTCACAGCCATCAGCGAGCTTGGCGGGATTCCGGTAGAGGTCGAGGAAGGGATTAAAGGATTCGGTTACGGGAAACCGTATCTTATCGAGTTTGAATCAAACGGGAAAACGCAATCCGTCGTGCTTTCCTCGATGAGGGTGCAGAAGGGGTTCGGGCATGACCATTTTTCTGACAGGGCTGCGATTCTCATCTGGCAGAACTCGGTTTTTAATAACCTGCCAAAACATGTAAAATCCCTGGACGTTGGCTTTTTCACGCACGAAGGGGAGCTTTCCTCTTCAGGGAAGGCGGAAGAATATTTCATTTTGATGGAAAAAATCGAAGGAAAAGAATATTTTCTTGACCTTGAAAGGATAAAAAAGGAAGGGAAACTCACACCGCTTGATAAGGAAAGAACAAAAGCCTTATCCACATATCTTTCGCAAATCCATGCAACTAAACACGATGACTGTGAACTTTACATCCGCAAAATCAGGGATAATGTAGGGCATGGTGAATGCATCATGGGATTGCTGGACAGCTACCCCGACAATCTGGATTTTGTGAGCCAGGACGACCTTTGCGACATCGAGAAGAAATGCGTGGAATGGCGCTATAAGATAAAAGGCAAGACACACCGCCTTTGCATGACGCACGGCGACTTCCATCCATGGAACATAATGTTCCGTGAAGGTAGCGATTTCACGGTGCTTGACCGGAGCCGCGGCGAATGGGGTGAAGCGGCAGATGATGTTTCATCTATAACGATGAACTATCTATTCTATTCCCTCCAGAAATACGGGAAACTTGCAGGACCGTTCCAGGAGTTATATGAACTTTTTTTCAGTAATTACCTTGAAAAAACGCAGGATTTTGAATTATTGCGTGTTATCCAGCCGTTCTATGTATTCCGAAGCGTTGTGGTGGCAAGCCCGATATGGTATCCCAACCTTGACCCGGGAGTCCGGACAAAGATTTTCAACTTCATTCGTAATATACTTGAGATCGAAGAGTTTGATTACAAAAATGTGAATTCGTATTTGCAGGAATAAATAAAATGGCTTTTGCCGTATGGTTCACAGGTCTTCCCGGCAGCGGGAAAACAGCGATTGCGTCCCGTACTGCTGATATCCTTAAAGCAAAAGGCATTGAAGTTAAAATACTCCAGCTTGATGAGATTCGCCGGGTTCTTACACCTCAGCCGAAATATACGGATGAAGAGCGGGATATTGTATATGCGTCACTTGCCTATATGGCAAAACTCCTGACCGAATGCGGAATCAACGTTTTTATAGACGCCACGGCAAACAGGAGAAAGTACCGTGATGCAGCCCGCAAAATAATCCCCCAGTTTGCCGAAGTGTTCATCCGGTGCCCGCTTTCGGTTTGCATGGAACGTGAGGCGCACAGGAAAGCGTTCTTCTCACCAAAGGGCATCTATAAAAAATCGGCGCAAACCGGCGCCAATGTCCCGGGTGTGAATATCCCTTATGAAGAGCCCGTTGCCCCTCTTGTCATAATAGACAGCGACAAAATGAAGCCTGATGAGAGCGCAAGAAAAGTGGCGGATGCCATTGTCGATTTTTCAGGAGCCGTGCATGGAAATTGAAACGTTAATTGAAATCGGAACTGAAATCCGGGAAATAATCGGCTCATTCATCAGGGATAACGCGGATTACGGGGAATTGGTTGCCCGGCGCCCGAAGGATATCACGCGTAAAATGGATATGGCTGCTGAAACAGCGCTTGATAAGGCGCTTTTAGCGCGCGGGCTTTCGGCAAGAATAATATCAGAGGAGCTTGGAGACCGAATCGTGGGCAAGCATCCCGGTTTCATGCTGGTTTTTGACCCAATTGACGGTTCTACCAATGCCACATGCGGCATTCCCTTTTTCTGCACATCTCTTGCTTATTCTGAAAAAACAGATATGGTCACGTTTGACGATATCAGCATGGCTGTTATCTGCGACATCAGTGGAAATACATACTGTGCCGAAAGAGGAAAGGGAGCTTTTTTAAACGGCAAGCCGGTTGGCGTAAAATTGCGCGGCGCCATGCCCAAACCCGTAATATCCGTGTATTCATACGGCGTGCCCGACGTCCCGAATGGACTGATAGAACTTGAAAAATCAATAATTGTCAGAGCGCTTGGCAGTATCGCGCTTGATATGTGTTTCGTGGCCGACGGGACGCTTGACGGGATTATTGATACGCGGGGGCTTGTGAGCGGCTATGATATCATGGCATCTGCCCTGGTATTGAAAGAAGCAGGGGGGTTCCTGACCAATATTAAGGGAATAATGCTGTCGGATGATGTGAAGGCTACAGGTTTGTCCATAATCGGGACAAAGAATAAGGAACTTCACGGTAAAATCGTACGAACCCTGGGACAGGGATGACAGTTAAGAGAATTGAAAAATTATTTTCTCAATATAAAACGACAATACGCTTTCGCAAGGGATAACTGATTTTTTAAAAAAAAAGCTGGACAGCTTTGGGCTGTCCAATATGTTGTTACTTATGTTCCATCTCCAGATGTAACATTTGTTTGTGTTGTCGAACTTACGCCTGTGAAGTCCACATCCCATCCGGTATTGGTTACATTCGCATTCATCTCGTATCCAATTGCCCTATTCCATGTGATGTTAACTACAGCATGGGTGTGGCAACCGATGCACGCCGCGTTGGTACCTTTCAACTGGACAACCGTCTGGTTGGGCATTGATGTGTCGTACCACAGTGGAACACCACTGGCAAGAATGTTTTTATCCAACAAGCTTGAATAGTTGACATCGCCAACTGACTTGTTTGATACCGATGCATAGTAGAATACCTTGTGTGCTTCAGTATCGCTCTGTAAGCCTATTGCCGGGTTGTTGCTCCACTTTTGTGAAGTGGCGTTAAATGTTCGGTTTGATGTGCCGTGACAAGCAAGACACTCAACTGTAATTGCCGAATGTGCCGTGAAGTTTACAGCCTGATAGTACCCGTTCGTATCATTCGAGTACCCGGTTGTACCATTGCTGTTCTTCTTCTGCCACTGTTGGGCTGTGAGGTTAGCACCTGTTTTGTTTCCGTTAGGTGTTGTATAATGGCACCTTGCGCAAGCGTTTCCGTAGGAAGTTTCAAATCCTCCGTGGTACGCACTTTTGGTTGTTAACTCATCATAGATATCCTGGTGGCACTTCTGGCATTTAAACTCATCTAAGTCGACCCATGTATGCTGCCCTGCGAAGAGCGACATCGTGCTCGGCAATGCGAAGAGACCGACTGCAACTACCGCAAGCGATAATAATATTACTTTGCTGTTCATTTTTTTTCACCTCCTTTTCCTATCCATTAGTTTTTTCTACCCAATTTGGGTTTAATTTGGGTATAATTAATGATATGCCAATATTGGTATATATATCTTACGTTCGGTGGATATTGTCAATTTAAAGGGATATATTTAAATATCTTCATCGCCATATAATTTCATGGTGAATATGGGCGAAGAGATTTATAAATGTCCAAAATGTGGAAGTCAGGATAGTGTTTGGCGTGGATACAGGTACAATGAATCGGGGAAAAAAAGATTGAGAAAATGCAAAAATTGTGGTTCAAAATTCTCCCCTGATGATGGATTCATAAGACGACGTTTTCAGAAAGAA
>JAPZAO010000079.1 GCA_027460615.1 Candidatus Methanoperedens sp. | reverse complement strand
CTGAAGGCGGGATGTTTTTATGGGTAACGCTTCCTGAGAGGGCATCGTCACTTGATTTATTTGAGCTTGCAGTGAAAGAGAATGTTGCATTCGTACCTGGTAATCCGTTTTATACCGATGATGACATCAGGAATAACACATTGAGATTGAATTTTTCTAATTCTGATGAAGAGCAAATTGAAGAGGGGATTAAGCGACTGGCGAGATGCCTTGAAAGACTTCTGGAAAAAGTGCACATCATTAGATAATCAAAAACTTTCGTTAGAACTTTTCTTTATTTAATCTTGCGCAAAGATGCCCCGCGGGAAATTCGTCAGTGCTTAAAAATTTTCTATTTGAATACTGCTACATTTGCCCTCAAAATTGTCTCCCCTGGGTCCTCATTGGCAAGATTCATAGGTTTTTGAATGAACACAACGGGTTGTGCACCAAATGCCGCGGAGAACTCTTCAACTGTAAAGTACTCTTCTTTCGGATGTGAATGTCCTAATAGCGATTCTGTTAATCTACGTTGCCTGGCAATCTCTGTTTTGGATGCTCCTTTTCGATAGTTAGGGAATCCAAAAACCAGACTTCCATTTCTCTTTAGGTTCTTGTGGATAAATTTATTCAGTTCTTCAAAGAATATCTTTTTGTTTTCTTTGGGTGTCTGACCGTTGCATAATGCGATCTCATGTTCTGAGCTAACCATCAACAGGCAGTTGGCGGTACAGGACAATTGAGCATCCAGCGCTTCTTTAAAGGACATCTTTAAAGGTATATATTTCACTAACGATAGTTGGGGAACATCGTATATCGTAGTAGAAAGTTCTATATTAGTCACGGTGGCTTCTATTCCCAATTCATCAATCATCTTGGCGCCTATGCCGGGACCGCCCCCCATATCGATAATATCATCCCCTGTGCTTAGTTGACCCGACAGGACATTTTTAACTAATTCGTGCATAACACTGATTTTTTTTGCAAAGGTATTTGTATAGTCAATGCCGTCGAATTTGGTCATACTGTCCATAATAATGTCTCAAAATAATGCGCTTCTAAATGGCCTCCATTTGCATAAGTTAATGGTGCTGATAAGATAATGTTTTTCCAAAATCCTGCGCCTCAAATAAAAGATTTAGTTAAAAAAATTCAAATCCCGAGCATCCACGTCGATGCCTTTCGGATTTTAATCCGGCGGTCAGTAACGTCCATCTCTAATGTCCATCTCTAACGCGAACTTCTTGAATGAAAAAGGAGCATGGACGAGGAAACATTCTGCATATCCGTCTTCTCTTCATTTAACAAACCGTGCAGCAAAATTCCGTATTTCTATATCACCAAAGGCGGAATACTCACGCAGAAAATTTATTACATGCCTCACCTTAGGTCCATTTCCTTTTTTCCCAATTGTGGGTCTTACCCCGGCTAACACTGCCTGCAGTTTGTATTGCTCGGTGATTTTTCCCTAGAGTTCCTCTATGTATTTATGATCTTCCGGGGATACACAAACAACTTTTTTTTCTTCATCTCGTTTTAGTTTCATGCTATCTTTCTTCCTTTATTTCCATTCCGTTTTACCAACGTTTTTATCCATTCCACAACATATTGCATTTTAGAGTACGGCGGGGACGTTATAGCGTCCCCCTTGGCGTCTGCCTGTTGATGCTATGCGGTTTTGTTTCAGCCGCACTGTTCTTCCTCCGGGTATACGCACGCACTCAAATTAATATTAATTAAAACACTTGTATATATTCTTAAGGTAAGCAGTAGTGAAAGTGCAGCCCTTTTTTGAGACAAAAAATGAGCAAGAATTTAAGTATCTTGTTGATATTAATAAGAAATAGGTATGTTGACGGTAAAATGTGCGCCAAAAATAGAAATGGATAAAATTGATATTGAATGTCTTTTTAAATACCCGCAACATGAGGCTTTTAGATTTTACAATAAGATGAAATATTTTATACAGTGTATGGATGTAAGACACTTGTTTCTACATTCTCCTGAAACTCAGGACACCCACTCCCATCGCTAAAAGAGCAAAAAGAAGCATTATTGCGGCATCATAATAAATCGGGAAATGGTTTAGGCCATGGCCAAGAATAATGCCCCGCAGCGCATCCACTCCGTAGGTCAACGGGTTAATGTAGGTGATGCTCTCAAGCCATGATGGGAGGTTGCCGACCTGGAAAAGTGCGCCGCTAAAGAAGAACATGGGCCACATCACAAAATTTATCACAAGACCGAACCCTTCGGGGCTGTTGAGATTGGCGCCAATCACAAGCCCGATGCTCACCATGGCGATTGAGATCAAAAGGAGCATTAAAAACGCCTGGATGAGAACAAGCGGCGTCATCGGAACCCTGATAAATAAACCGATTATCAGGAGGAATACGCCCTGAACCATCGCATCCGTCGCCCCGCCGAGCATCTTTCCCGCGAATACGCTCGCTCTTGATACGGGCGCGACAAGAACTTCCTTTAAGAAATCAAGTTTCCTGTCCCAGATGATATATACGCCGTAGAAAAGGGATGTGAAGAGTACTGCCATCACCGCTATGCCGGGATAAATAAAAACCTGGTAGGAAAAACCGCTTATTTCTTTGACTGTGGAGCCAACGCCTGCCCCGAAGGCAAATATCCAGAGAAGCGGCGAGATTACAGAGGAAATGAGGCGTTCCTTTTCCCGGACATATATTTTAGCCTCGCGCAGCCACACTGCGTACATTCCTTCAAGTTCGTTCATAAGCTGGCTCATTTCTTCATCATCCTTTCCCAGAAACCGCCTTCAGCCCCGGATTCCCGTATCTCTCTTCCCGTATAATGCAGGAATACGTCGTTAAGCGTCCCGCTTCTCACTTCCACAAAATCTATTGGACCGGTGTGGGTAAGAAGGTCCTGAATATGTTTGCTTGCGTCTTTAATCGAAAGATAGAGCAAACCGTCTTTTTCCTGCACACTCTTCACGTAATCAAGATTTTTTATTGTTTCTATATCGCGAATTTTTTGTTTGATTTTAACCACATCGCCAGCTATCTTATTCTTAAGCGTTTCAGGAGAATCAAGAGCCACTACTTTCCCATAATCGATTATTGCAACCCTGTCGCATAATTGTTCCGCTTCTTCCATATAATGCGTGGTGAGCATGACTGTCATGCACTCTTTTTCAGCAAGGTTAACGATATATTCCCAGATATGCTCCCTCGTCTGCGGGTCAAGACCGAGCGTGGGCTCATCCAGAAAAAGGATTTTGGGATGGTGCATAATACCCCGCGCCAGTTCAAGGCGCCGCCGCATACCGCCCGAATAAGTATTAACAAGGTCGTCAGCCCGCTTTTCCAGGTTCACGATCGAGAGGACTTCATCTATACGCTGTTTCCTGATGCCTCTTGGAACACCGAACAGGAGATTGTGCATGGCAAGATTCTCGCGTCCTGTAAGCAGGTCATCCACGCTTGGTGCCTGGAATACTATGCCAATGGATTTCCTGACCTTCCCGGATTCCTTTACGATGTCAAAGCCATTTACCCATGCCCTTCCCGAAGTGGGTTTCAAAATGGTGCAGAGCATTGAAATAAGTGTTGTCTTGCCCGCGCCGTTAGGACCGAGGAGCCCGAAAATCTCACCTTCTTCGACTTCAAGGTTTAAGCCTTCGACGGCTGTTATTTTTCCGTACTTTTTAGTCAGACCCTCGGTTTTGATGACCATGATATCAAATATGAATGTGAAGGATAAAAATCTGATGGAATTAATTTAACAGGACAACATCTTTCGGGCTTTCAACCACAAGCTCCCTTTCATCCATATAAATTGAAACCTTTCCTGTAATCCGGATGCCGTCCCCGGTTTTTACTAAATCATAGACTTCCCTTGCGCCGTTATTCTTGGGTATGAACACATTGACATTCAGGTTTGAAAGCTTAATAATCAGATTATCGCCTTTTCCAGTCATCTGCTTGCTGAGTATCGTGCCTTCGGCATACACGCGCTCATCGATTTTTGAATCAGATGAATATGCGTTTGTTTGTTGAGCAAAGCCGAAATATGCGATAATAAGTGAAAGTACTGCCACCACCAGCAGTACCACAACGATTTTTTCCTCTTTCTGCATCATCTATTTATTAATAGATACAAGAGTCACATTGAAGACCAATGTCTTGCCCGCAAGTTCCGGGTTCTTGTCCAGTATTATGGACGTCTCATTGAAACTGAGCCTCATCGGGATCATCTGGCCGAACATGTTCTGGATCGGGATCACGGTATCTGGAATGGCATTATGTCTCAGTGTGATATTTACATTATTCAAACCAATCACGGTAGTATTCCATGGGGCACCTGGTACATACTGGACAATTTCGCTCTTGCTGGCATTAGCTTTTAGTGTTATGTTCTTGTCGTCGATTTTCACAACAGTCTCATTCCATGGAGCTGTTGCCTCCCAGATGTTGAATCCTACGGTCAAATTACGTTTCAAAGATACCACTGAACTGTAATTTATGATTGTAATATTCATATTACTTTCAGGAACTCTTATTGTGTCTCCCACGGAATGGTTTGGACCGAAAAATTGCTCGAACTGACTTCGGGGTACATCAAAAACCTTTGGTATTTCTCTTGTTGCAGAGATATTTTCTATTCTTGGAATAACCTGGATTAGCGCAGGATTAATTACACCGTAACCCTTTTCAGGCGGAACCGTTATAATTTTGGAATCCCCTACCTTCATTCCAATCACGCCTTCATCAAAACCTTGGATAACCATCTTTTTCCCGACAATGAATTGATAAGGCGTATACTTTCTTTCCGGATCGAACAAATTATTTTCTTTTGCCACTCCCTCAATATTGGTATCAAAAACCTTCCCATCCGGGAGGCGCCCGGTATAATTAACAGAAATATTGTCCCCGTTTTTAACTGCTGCTTTCTGACCGACGCAGCCGCTGAGTAATATCATGGCTGCAAGTAAAAGAATTACGAATTTTTTCATATTATCACGCTACCGCTCAAAGAGCGATGATAATGTATAAGTAATTTGTGATATGTGAACCGCAATTCTGTCTTATAGAAAGATATTTTAGATAATCCCTTCATCAAAGCCATCTATGTCAATCCAGGATTTCATACTGCCACTAATCATCCTCACCTCAGGTTTTGTAATCGCCAATATCCTTAATTTTGTGCTCGAAACACTCAGGAAAAAAGCAGAAACGACAGAAACGAAATTAGATGACATTCTAATACATGCCCTCGGGAGACCACTGTATATCCTGGTTATTGTAATAGGCATTTATTATGCAATCCATCAAACGCCGTATTTAGGGGATATGATAAATCGTTTTGATGAAGGATACAGGTACAGGCACTTTATTCTTACTATTTTCGGGACGTGGATAGTCGCTTCGCTTGCAAAAAATATAATCCGGGAGTACGGTTATGAATATGCTGCCCGGACTGAAGGTCATCTGGATGACAGGCTTGTAGCCCTCGCCGATATGTCGGCAATGTACGTAATCTGGTTTATCGGCATCATGATTGCTCTTCGCGCTGTGGATATTGAGATAACACCTCTAATAACGGGTATGGGTATTGCAGGTCTTGCAATCGCCCTTGCAGCCCAGAACCTGCTTTCAAATGTGTTCGGGGGAGTGACCATCACCCTTGACCAGCTCTATAAGGTCGGGGACAGGATTGAACTCAGCGGGGTTTATGGCGATGTTTATGAGATTAAACCCAGGTATACAAAGATAAAAACTCTGGATAATATGGTTATCACCATCCCCAATTCCAGTGTGATTAATGAGAAGATAACCAATTACGCTGACCCGGATACAACAGTGAGGGTGAAAATACCGATAAGCGTTGCTTACGGCACAGACCCCAAAAAGGTGGATGTACTGCTGCTTGATATAGCAGCGAAAACACCCCATGTCATGAAAAACCCAAAACCATCTGTCCGCTTTACTGAATATGCATCTTCCTCACAGAATTTTGAACTTCTCGTCTGGATAAGGCATTATGATGACAGGCATCCTGTGCTTGATTCGATTTTCAGGGAGATGTTTATCCGGTTTGCTAAGGAAGGTATAGAGATTCCCTATAACCAGATGGATATACATTTGAAGAAGGATTAAAATGAACATTAACAAGAAATCAATCATCTCTGCAGCATCCGGTTTCGTCCTCGCGATGGGATTAGTCGTTATTCTGGTTATTGCGGCACTTCCTCTGGCGTCTCATTTTTCTTTGGGGATTCAAAGGAGCTACTCGCTTTTTATTTTCTTATTTTGTTTATTGGTAGTCGTTCCCCTCGTTTCACGGAGATTGAACCGTCTTTCCGATATCAAAAAAATACTGGGCTGGACATTCATAGGGCTCGGGGTGGAATTTCTCATTTTTCCTGTTACGATACTTTTCCTTGTCCTGGGTTCTCCATCGACTATGGCTTTGCTTCTTGGCGGAATGACCTTTGCGCTTTCGGTTGTTTTTGGCATACCTGCAAGTTTGATAAGTTTTATTATGGGAATTTCACTAATTAAAAGCAGGAGATAAGATGCCAGAAGACAATGAACTTGCACTGATAAAAAAGAAGAAACTTGAAGAACTGATGAAACGCCGGCAAGATATTCTGACCCCTAAACCGCCCACCGTAATAGAGGTGTTCACCTCCCCGACGTGTCCGCACTGCCCGAGGGCGCTTGAAATGGCAAAACAGCTTGCGATGGAGATGCCAGGCATACAGGTTGTGGAGCAATCAACAGCCACGCCGCAGGGTTTTGCCAGGGCTGCATTTTATGACGTCCAGGCTGTTCCCACCGTATTCATTAACGGCAAACGCGCTTTCGTTGGAGCGCCGCCTTCTATGGAGGCATTGCGGCAGGCAGTGAAGTGAATAGTTCTTTTTATTTTAAAGTTTTCAGATAATCCAGTAGGTCGTTTTGGTCTTCAACTGACATCTGCCAGACCGGCATTGGGTTTTCAAGCTTCTTTCCTTCTGAATCAAGACCCTCTGTTATCGCTCTTTTTATAAGTTCGTCCGTGTACGGTTTTTCATTCCCGATACCCGATGCCAGCGAGGAATACCTGATATCGGAAGCATTGAACGTCCACATCATCATTCGTCCCCGCCCTCCTTTTCCATCAGCCCCGTGGCAGGCGGCGCAGCTCATCATCCCGCCGCGCATTGTCATTGCTCCTATCGATGAAATTATTGGTTTACCTGAATTTGAAGTGGCGGTGAAATAAATCCGTTCCCCGTTGCTTTGAAAATCCGATGAGCTTATAGTATAGCTGTAAGACGGCGAATAGAGGTTCACCGCAACAAGACCTATAACTCCCACAGCAATAAGAACTATCGCAAGTTTGAGGTTTTTCATACGATGTCTTTCTTTTTCTCTTCGAATTCTTCTTTGCTTATTTCCCCGTTTGCATATCTTTTCTTCAGGATTTCAAGCGCGGATTCATGCTCGGCTTTAGCGCCGCCGTGTTCCCACAAGTACTTAATCAGCAGCACAATCCCGATGAGCACCAGTATCCAGAATATAAACATAAGTATCCACCAGCCGCCGCCCATGCCATAACCAGAGTCCATCATTCCATATTGCATAATTTACCTCCACAAATAATAATTGGTTTTTGCACTATAAATAGAAAGCGGTTAATAAAAAATAAAAAAAGATGGGCTCTCGCCCAATGCTGTTGAGTTAAAATTATTCCGTCACAAGAACATCGGGCGCACGGTGGCTGATTTTTATGCCTTTGCCCACGCCTTTCACTTTGACGCCCATGATTTTATCGTAAGCAAGCTCTGCCGCTTTCTGCCCGGCAAGGAGCATGCCGCCGAATATCGGTCCCATGCGCGGCGCGCCGTATGTGGACGTTGCCGACATGCCTGCGACGATAAGTCCGGGATAAATCTCCTGCGTAAGCTCAACAGTCTGTTTCTCTGCTTCATCCACCCATAGGGAGCCGCAGCCAGGTGGCTCTTCGATATTTAATCTCTTTTGTTGCCAGAGGCGTCTTACCAGGACTGAATCATGCCCTGTAGCATCAATTACCACTTTTGTTCTTATCGCTATCGGATCCATGCATGTAATGAATTTCGGCATTCGTTGCACCGGATACCACTGGATAACTACACCTTCAACATGGTCTTCTTTGAGAATCAGGTCTTCCACATTCGTAGAGTTAAGCAATTTCACACCTGCATCACATGCGCTTGCAAGCATCTTAGAGACCATCTCAAAAGAATCGCAAACGTAAAGTCCATTTCCGGCGTCTTTGAGATTTACGCCGCATTCTTCGAGAATCTTATTAGCCGGAGCGCCGACAGTGTTTTTAGGCATAAGATAGCCACCCTGCCACATTCCTCCGCCGCCGTAGATGTTTCTTTCTATCATGACTGTCTTAAGACCTTTCTCTGCACAGTATTTTGCAGCCGCGACACCGCATGGTCCTGAGCCGACAACAACAACATCGCTGTCAAGAATATTCTGTAAGAAATCATCTAAGAATTCATTAACTATCGTTTTTGTAACGTGTATCTCGCTGATATTAGTCATAATTTCACCCTGAGTTAATAGGGCTTCAGCCGACTATAAACTTTTCGAAGCAAAGACAACAAGATTTATGCTCATTGAAATAAATTATCGCTGGAGGACAACCAATGGATTATTTTTTATTAAATACGATACTTATGAGCAGTTCTTTAATACTTGCTCTTATCGGGTTCTATTTTGTAGTCCGGATATGGATAAAATGGAGAAATACCGATATGGATATACTTAAAGCCAGGGTTTTTCTTAATAAAAAGTTCCTGGAAACGAACTGGAGATATGTTTTCCTCTCAGGTGCTTCATTAACAGCACATCAGTTCGTGGGTTTCCTGATACAATTAAATTTTATCACAGGCGATTTAATAAATTCAATATCAGAAATTTTAGGGTTTATGTCGCTTGTGTTCCTTTTGATCCTTGCCTACGAATGGTTTGTTTTGATTTCAGAAAAAAAGAATCAATTTTGAACTAACGCATAATAACTATTATAGCAGTACCCACCTCAAGAACATCCACAGCTTTTCCTTTCAGGAGCCTTTCTTTTTCAACTGTAAAATATGATGTGTCAAGAGTAACATCCTCCTCTTCCACTTGTATTGTGATGCTTCCCGACCCGGCGGCCTTTGCATCCGCTTTCGTAAGGGCTTCAGCTATGGGTTTTGCCCTGCTCCTGAATGTTTTACCAAGAACCTTCATATCGGGCTTGATGCCAACGGGAACCATCTCAAAATCCGGCTTTCCTGTGTTAAGTTTGATTACAGAATTAGCGGCCCCTGCAATATCCGATGCATCAGGCAGGGATGAATAAATCTCTATGTCTTTCAGCGGCGTATTTAGAGCCATGCCGTGTTCGGATTTGTATCGCCTGATAGCAGCAGTTATCTCTTTTATCAATTCACCGGTTGCCTCCACATCTTCATCGATAAACGATTCATCCGCATGCGGCCATTGCTGGAGGTGGACGCTTTTCTGCTTTATGTGGGAATAGATTTCTTCGGTGAAATAAGGTAAAAACGGCGCAAGGAGCCGGGAAAGTGTTTCAATTGCCACATAAAGGGTATATTGCGCAGCCTGTTTTCGTTCTCCATCCTCTCCATACAGCCTTGATTTTATAAGCTCGATATAATTATCTGCAAGGATATCCCAGGTAAATCCCCGGATAGCTTTGAATGTCTCATCAAACTGGTAGGCATCCATTTTTTCAGTTGCTTCTTTTACCAGCCTGTTCAACTTGCTGAGGAGCCAGAGGTCAATTGGTGCATACTGCGCCGATGTATTAGAAATATGAGGCATGGAGAAACGTACAATGCTCCATAGTTTCTGCAAAAACCGCGAGCCTGCGATAACATCTTTCCATGAGAAGATGATATCCGAGCCAGTGGTCCCTCCAATGGCTGCCCACTGCCTGAACGCATCGGCGCCGTGCTTTTTAATTACCTCTTCGGGAATAATGAAATTGTTTCTGGATTTGCTCATCTTGTGACCGTCTTCACCCAGTACCATCCCGTTGAGCAGTATTGTATCCCACGGCTTTGTATCAAGCAGCGCTTTTGACCGAAGTATTGTGTAAAAAGCCCATGTGCGGATAATGTCATAACCCTGCGGGCGAAGCTGCGCCGGCAAAAGCAGCGGATGGTCGCTTAGCCAGCCTGAGACATGAAGAGCAGATATTGATGAATCCATCCAGGTATCAAGGACATCTTCTTCACCTCTCCACTCAGCGGAACCGCATTCGCATGCTTCAGGCGGTTTTTTCTGTGTCGGGTCAAGCGGCAGCCATTCTTCTTCTGCAACTTTTGTCTTGCCGCACTTTTTGCAGTACCATGCGGGAATCGGCGTTGCAAAAATCCTCTGCCTTGATATGCACCAGTCCCATTCCATGGTACCTGTCCAGTTCTCAAGCCTTACTTTCATGTAGTCGGGAACCCATGTGACCTCGTTTGCGGTATTTAGGATTTCATCATGTAATATCTTTACGAACCACTGCTTCTCGGAGAGTATTTCGATTGGCGTCTTGCAGCGCCAGCAAAGTCCCACGTTCTGGGGCAATTCTTCCTGCTTATAAAGAACACCAGATTTCTTCATATCTTCAATTATCGCTTTCTTGCAGTCGTTGGAGCTTAAACCCGCATATTTGCCCGCAAGCTCTGTCATCTTCCCGGTCTTGTCGATGGCTTTGCGAAGGGGGAGTGAATGTTCTACCCACCATCTTACGTCCTGCTTGTCTCCAAACGTGCATATCATGACAACGCCTGTTCCAAAGGCGGGATCAACATTCCTGTCAGCTATGACCCTGACATTATGGCCGAAAACGGGGACCTTTACTTCGGTGTTCACATACTCGCCGTATCTCTTATCGTCAGGATTAACAGCGACCGCAACGCAGGCGGCAAGCAGTTCGGGTCTTGTTGTTGCAATCTTGAGTTTGTCAAAATTAAGGTAATTAAGTTGAGTGCTTCTTGAATCATATTCGACTTCCGCGAACGCAATCGCGGTTTCACAGCGCGGGCACCAGTTTACCGGGTGGTTCTGCTGGTATATCATGCCGCTTTCGTACATCTTAACAAAAGACCGCTGCGTCTTGCCATAATATGCGGGTTCCATTGTGATGTACTCGTTGCTCCAGTCGATGGAAAACCCAAGGCGGCGCAGGCTTTTTCTCATTCGTCCGATATTTGTTTCGGTCAATTCCACGCACATGCGCCGGAACTCCTCGCGCGAAACCTGGCTCTTGGTTATGCCGTGTTTTTCTTCAACTTTCACTTCAGTTGGGAGCCCGTGGCAGTCCCAGCCTTCGGGGAACATGACGTTGTATCCGCGCATTCTCTTATAGCGTGCCACGAAATCGATGTAGCACCAGTTAAGCGCATTGCCGATATGGAAATTGCCAGTGGGATAGGGTGGCGGCGTGTCGATTATGAACTGTGGTTTTTGTGAATCCCAGTCGAAATAATACATGGAGTCCTGCCATGTATCCAGCCATTTCTCTTCGATAGCGTTAGAATCGTATTCTTTCGGGAGTTCCATATTGCCGCTGTGATTACCTGCATGATTAATAGAATTATCGGTTTTGGGAAGCAATTTGAGTTTAAGGTTTTAGGATTTATAACGTCCGAATTAATGACAGTTATAATTCGTGTTGGTAAATTGAAATGACTTCAAAAAATGAATGTTTTGGTGGGGCAGGCGCACAATCGCTTTTGTGTGCTCCATTTAGGGCGGAGGCAATCTAATGATAGCTTTGATGGTTTTGTATATAATTATCAATACGAATTGAAACATCTTGGCTCATATGCAATAATTGACCGTCAGGATTGGGAGACGGATTTTCTTGATATATGTTAAAAATAGATGTAATTTTCTTCTGACTAATTCTTTATTCTTTTATATATGATAAATAACGGGGGTATAATATATAAAATAAAATCGAAGATTCCTACTAATCCTGAATTAGATAGTATAATTACACCGACCAACCATCCTAATATATAGCCATTCCCCCAATAAGGCATTGCATCTATTAATGCTATACTGATTATGATATTTAACAAAATAAATAATAAAACAAATAATGAATTTTGAAAAGCTGGTGCTAAAGCTGTTAGTAAAGCTGTAGCAATAATTCCACTAATTACTTCTGAAAATATCCTTTCTATACCATGCTCAAAGTCGGGCATTATTATAATTCTCTTTTTCAGATTATAAACGTAACTATATTTAACTATATTCTTTATTTGAAATGCGTAAAACACTTAAATTATACGCATTTCAGTCGCTAATTCTATGCCAAAAATACAAATCATCAATATTCGTTCATTTGAGAAAATTCAAACTCATGCTACATAAAATTTCTATTTAAAAAGAAACTTCTATATTCTATATGTTCAATTTTTTCATGTTCACAAAGTTTACAAAAAGCTCCATCACTAGAAAAGATTAAAGACCGACTTTCTTTATTTGCTAGTATCAACGATATATCGGCTAATCCGAATTTTATCCTCTCATGGGTTATTATTTTTTCTTTTTCTATATGAATCTCCCCTATTTTTTTTAGAAATCCCCCATAAATACTGAAAAATTCCTCTGTTCTTTTTTCATCTAATTTAAATATTTTTCTTATCTGGTAAAAAAGTTCACTTAAAATATAGGGGGTGATATAAAAGTTTTTACGAGAAATAAAAAGTTTGTCTAAAAATTCAAATTCTTCATCTGGTTCGTAACAAAGACAAACATCTTGGAGTTTCCTGCAATCAAAAACACCTACAGCGTGAATGAGAAGGGGACCCGTATCGATTGCAATATTATTAGCTGAAAAGAACTTGTTGTTCATTCAATCTTTGACAACGACCATTTCCGCTTGTTTTATTGAACCATCTTCTGAATCAACTTTAACTATATAACCAACACGTTGTCTTGCTCCAACACTTGGGTAAAAGGTACATGAAACATCCCACTCGTTTTCAGCAATATTCTTGTTTAAAGTCAACACCATGAAGGCAATAACACCATTTATACCATGCACACTTTCAAAATAATCCCTAACTTTCAAAGTAGCTTCATTACCAGTTATCATATCAAATCACTAATGACTGATGCGACTTAACAGTTAAATATATTTCCTTAATCAATCAATAAAAAGATAAAATTAAAAGAATATTATATAAAGGCAAACGATTAAGATAAGATTTGAATGCTGTAAATTCAATAATCACTTAAAGTATGGAAAAAATTGGTATGTTGCACATTAGGATAATTACCAACATGAATTGAAACGTTCTTGAATTTGAATAACTTATTTATGCGACAAAATCCTTCTATGAATGGGAGGTTGCAGAAGGGCAAAAGAAAATATGTTATACACCTTCGACGGTAAAAAACCCGTAATAGCGAAAAATGCATTCATAGCAGATACGGCATGCATCATCGGGGACGTTTCAATCGGGGAAGGCTCAAGCGTCTGGTTCAACACCGTCATCCGCGGCGACAGGGCAAAAATCCGCATTGGCAAAGGCTGTAATATCCAGGATAATGCTGTTATACATTCGGATGACAGGAATGTTGAAATAGGCGATGGCGTGAGCGTGGGGCACGGGTGCGTCATGCACGGCTGTCTCGTTAAGAATAATGCGCTTATTGGCATGAATTCCACAATACTGCACGGCGCCGAAATCGGGGAATCAGCTATCGTAGCCGCCGGGGCATTAGTGCCGCCAGGTCATAAAATACCGGCAAAAAGCGTTGTTATGGGAGTGCCGTGCAAACACATGAGAACGACCACTGAGGAAGATATTATGCTCATAAAAAATACCCTGAGAAATTATGAGATATTGACCGAGAGGTATTTATCGGGCCAAATAAAAACTATAAATGATAAATAAAGTCTTTGCGACCTCTGCGCCTCTGCGGTGAGACTAAACCGAACACCGCAAAGACGCAAAGAACGCAAAGCATTCTTAACTCGTGGGGTACCAATATGCGAAATATCGAAATAGAAGAACTCGGCGCCACGCCGATAACTGAACGGAAAGTCGAAGTGGTTGAAAGGAAAGGACTTGGGCATCCCGATTTTATCTGCGATTCCATAATGAACCAGGTCTCAATCGAACTCTGCAAGGAATACATGGAAAGATTTGGCGCCATCATGCACCACAATATCGATAAGGGGATGCTGGTTGCGGGGGAGGTAAAAACCAAATTCGGCGGCGGGGTGATACTGAAGCCGATGCGCCTGATTTTCGGGGACAGGGCAACGTTTGAAGTGGAAGGCGAAATCATCGATGTCAATACTATTGCAATAGATGCTGCAAAACAATGGCTGAAGGACAACCTGCGATTCGTGAATTCGGATTCTGTCCAGTACCAGGTCGAGCTTGCGCACGGTTCAGCAGAACTTACCGACATCTTTAAAAGAAAAGATGCAATACTCGGGGCAAATGACACATCGGCAGCAGTCGGATATGCCCCGATGACACCGACTGAGACACTTGTGCTTGAAACCGAGCGCTTTTTGAATTCCCCGGATTTTAAGAAACGATTCCCCGAATCGGGTGAGGATATTAAAGTCATGGGCTTGCGCGAAAAGAATGAGCTTCATCTGACCATCGCCGACCCTCTCGTTGACAGGTTCATTGAATCCGAGGGCGGGTATTTCAGGAAAAAAGATGAACTTCTGGAGGAGATAAAGACCTACGCTGCTGAAAGAACAGACCTTGAAACATCAGTTTATCTTAATACTCTTGACAGGGAGGGGCGGGGCATGGGCGGGATTTATCTTACAGTTACAGGAACTTCTGCCGAGGATGCCGACTCAGGCCAGGTGGGGCGGGGGAACCGCGTAAACGGCATCATCCCGCTTAACCGCCCCGTAAGCAGCGAAGCCGCTGCGGGTAAAAACCCGGTAAGCCATGTCGGGAAGATATACAATGTGCTCAGCCACAGGATTGCCAGCGAGATTTACACAAATGTGCCTGATATAAAAGAAGTATATGTGTGGCTCCTGAGCCAGATTGGGGAGCCGATAGACCAGCCCAAGATTGCGGCTGCGCAGGTGATTATGGAGCGCGGCTCTCTGGAGGATGTGGAAAAAGAGGTAAATGAGGTCATAGATGGCGAGCTTGCGAATATTCAGGAGTTCTGCATGGAACTGGCGTACGGGAAGATTCCGGTGTGCTGATCAGAGATTTTTCAATTCCTTTGCCTTTTCCGGCAATCTTTTCCCTATCAGTTCAATAAGCGCATCCGAATCCCCTTCAGCCAGCGAGCGCACATCTTCATCGCCTTTTAAAATCAGTTCAACTAAGTAATTAAGCTCCTCGTCAGTTAATTTATTGACACGGTTCGCGAAATCTTCGGGTGATTCTGCTAACTTATGCGAGACCGGAAGCAGGATGAACTTGTAGTCATGCCCAGGCGCGGGTCCGGCTGCGCCCTCAAGTTCGGGCGCGAGTTTTGCAAGGATTTGTTTATCGAGGTCGGTGAGGGTTCTCATAGTTCTTCAATTAGCTTTAATATTAATAGTATTTTTCATAAAGAGAGACTTTAAACCTTACAAGTAATTTCCATCATCTTGAAAAATTACAAATATCATAAAGGTGTTGTAGGATAAAATGATATACCTAAAAAAATATAATCTCCTTATACTGCTGGTGGCATTCTTCTTCATAATACCTGCATCACCAGCCTCAGCCCAGGACGCGGCGCTGGATACCTTCAACGTTCCCGCATTCGGGCCAAAGGATACAGGCACATCTATTAACTCATCTGTGGCTCTTGAAAGCGATTCGGAATATAAAATAGTTGTCTCTGGCACATATCAATTCAAAACAGGCGTGGACTGGGGTTACGCTGATGCGCAGTACCGGATGGGCGCTGGCCGCAATTATAACCAGCCGTTCAATTCCATTGAATTCGATGGAGAGCGCCTCGGCGCAGATATAAGCGACAACGCCAGCCACACATACACATTCTACAGGAAGGGCAATGGCAGCAAGGTCAGGTTCAGTATATACGACACCTTTACCACAGGCGAAAGGGGGGACTACGATAACAACGCCGGCTATCTAAAAGTCGAGATATACAGGCTGGATACGATATCCCTCACAAAGTCCGTTTCTCCCCAATCCATAGAACTGGGACAGACCGCAACCGTAACCATTACCTTCAAGAACACCGGAGCCGGTACACTAGCAAATATTAATGTCTCGGATTCTCTTCCTGCAGGTTTCGTTCTGGCAAGCGGTAACCTGGATAAAATCTACGACATATTGGCGCCGAAAGATGCCAGAAGCTTCCAATACTCAGTCCAGCCGTCTGAAATAGGCACTTTCAATCTGGAGCCTGCCGCTGTTTCATATTACGATAAAGATAACGCTTCCCACGCAGGCAAATCCAATATCCCCACGATTCTGGTCATACCCTCCAATGCCACGCCCACACCCTCACAAATTTCCAATGCAAGCGTGCAGCTTCACGGTGAGAAAACAGATGTAGTGCTCGGGGAAGATGTTATGCTGAAGCTGTCGGCTGTTAACCTCATTACAAAGCCCGTGATGCATGTCCAGGTTATCATACTTCCTCCATCCGGGATGAGCGTTACCTCATCCGATTTTGTCCAGTCGGGCGCCGGCCAGTTCACAACCACGTACGAGCTTCCGCCGGGTAAAGGGAGGGACATCGAGGTCAGGATACAGTCGAATCAGATAGGCGATTTTGAAGTGCAGGGAAGAATAGTTTACTATTTTGATGAAGACAGCGCACATGCCGAGGATCACACGCTAAAGTTGCCTATCAAAGTGAGGGCGGGTGCCGGGCAGCCTGTGCCCACGGACACGCCCGCCAAAAGAATGTGGCTGCCTGGTTTTGAGGTATTGCCTGCTATTATTGGGTTATTGGTGTTGTATTTAATCAAAAAGCGGGCTTTTCCTTAGTAACTTTCTATTTTATCTGGATAAACGATTCATAGAAAATTAACCACATAGTCGGCTATGAACGCGGTTCATAAATGAACATGAAAAAGCTAAACAATGGTTGGCGTAGAACACGGATTCCACGGATAACACAGATTGGCACGGATGATAAAATATCCGTGGGTATCCGTCGAAAAAACTTTAAGAAAGTTTTATCAAAAGAAGGGCATGCAAAGCATGCCCTATACCGTGTAAACTGAGGTTTCAGTTTATCCGTGTCATCTGTGTTCCACTACGTGTGGTTTTTACACTTTTTCATACCAGTACACAGAGCGCACAGAGAGTGTTTGCTTTTCTCCGTGTTCTCTCGGTGGTTTTTCAAACTGATTATATGAGTCTCTTTCCTTACTTGCGTTTGCGCAGCAGGTACACGATAGAAAGCAGTCCTGTTATTGCAAATACAAACTCGAACCCGGGTTCTTTGGCCATAGCGGTAGGCGCCGGAATGACGGTTGCTCCGGATGGGGCTGTCATTGCTGCTGTCGCTACCGATGTCCCGGTAGCTGCTGCATATGGAGCGTTGACAGCAACCGTCCCTGTTGCTGCCGGAGCGGCCTTGATATCAGCATTTGCATCTATGGCTGTTGCAGTTTTCCTAGTATTGTTCACGGGCACCTCAACGAAAAGCGAGGTGTAAGGCGTCACGAACTTGAATTCCAGCGAAAGTTTGGTAATCGAAGATTTGAGGGTATCAGTTTCGCCTTCCACGTTTATCCTGTCCATCAGCTTTCGGATCGTGGTATATGCCCAGAGCCTGGGAATAAAGGCGTTTTCAGGCTTGGAGACAACATTAAACGAATTCTTGAAATTGCGGCTTCCTGTGCGCGTAGCTGCCGCAACATCGGAAGTTATGGCAGTGGTGCCAGCACTGTACTTACCCAGCACAATGGCATCAGAACCTGCAAAAAGATTATTTTGCCCGGTATTCACGACGTCTGAGACAGCATTATAATTAAAGTTCATGTCAGTGACAAGAGGCGTGGAGATGGTTTCGTAGAACCCTTTCATTTCAGCTTCAACGCCTGCCTGAGGAAAAAACCGCTGTGAAACGCCATAATTTTCAAGGCTCAGCGCCTTCAGGAAATCGTAGTTCGCCTCGTCCTCAATCCCGAAGGCGATGGTGAATATCGACACATTTACCTTATTGGCATCCAAAACATTCTTGCGTATGACGTAGGGTGAGGTAATGCCCTCGGTGGGCGCTCCATCCGTAAGAAACACTATTATGGGAACGCGCGAACTGTTGCCAAACATGGCAAGCGCATCCAGAAGGGCCTGATTGATGTTCGTGCCGCTGTCTGCATTCAGGCCGTTTACAAAGTTTGCGGCGTCCGCTTTATTCTTTGTATTCGCTTCCAAGAGCGCCGGTGAAAAGGCCCGGACAGAAGCGTCGAAAAATATTATGTTGAAATAATCATCAGGGGGTAAATCTGAAATTATGCTTGTGAATACATTCTTCACCTCTGTAATCTTTTCACCGCTCATGGAGCCCGACTTATCTACCACAAAAATAATATCCTTACTCAGGGGAGTGGTGCCAAGGTCTGCCTCCGATGGTGAGAAAACATGCATCATATAACCCTGACCACCCGAGCTGTAAAAGAGCATATCCCCGTTTAAAGGAGGATTGTTCGTGGTATAGACGACTGTAAGATCCTTATCTGGCAGCGCATTGGCGCTGTATTTCACTTGGCCTTTCGTGGTTGAGAGGTATTTTTTACTTGCCCCTGTGAAACCCGGGGTTTCAAGGGTGGTGATATCATTCACTGATGAAATGTTCAGGTTTACTGAGAGGTCATTCACAGTGTGAGTCGCATCGGTCTTTCGCAGGAAAACCGCATACTCATATTTTCCAAGGCTTTTTTTCACGGCCTGCTCGTATTTCAGGCGGACAATGATGCTCTGGCGCGGCTCGAAGCTCAGGGAATAAGAGAACAGGTTTTGCGTCTTGGTTTCCAGCAATCCTGCTGATTTGCCCTGGGAGGCTGCCTGTTCGAATTTTTCCTTCGCCTCCTGTTTGGGAAGCACATCAGCATTGTATTCTTTGCCGTCAATGATTAAAGTGAAACCTGATATAAATGCCACTTCCGGAATCAGGAACTTAAATTCATCATCGGAAGGGGTGTCCAGGGGATTAGTCAGTTTTTCTTCTACGGTGGTTATGGCATAACCATTGTTTACATCCGCATTTATTTTTAAATAGTCCACAACAGGCTGGGCTGCTGATATTGTGGTTAATGCCAGCAATACCAGCGAAAAAACGATTAGTTTTTGCATTTGATACCTACCTCTCCATTTTTTGGCTGCACCAAGAAAGGTTCAAACGTTAATTAATTTTGTGGTAAAAAATAGTAAAAGGATGCTTTCGATGAGCGTCATCTAATCTGCGAGCCAATTTTCCGGTCAAGGATTTTCAGGAATTCGCCCTTCGATTCACCCGGAATAAAAGCCCCGGCTGCTATGTCATGTCCGCCCCCCGTGCCGCCGACTGCTTTTGCAGCTTCGCTGAGTGCCTCTCCAAGGTTAAGCCCTTTCCTTATAAGGTCCTGGTTTCCCCGCGAGGAAACTTTCACGCCCCCCTCGCAATCTGCAAAAGCGATTATGGGAAGGTCCCTGTTATTTACAAACGAAGAACTCATGCCTGCCACTATGCCTACGATGGTTTCCCTGATTTTATTTCCCGAATCAAAATATTGCAGGTTTTCCATTTTGGTTACCCCATGCTCTTTCACAAAATTCAGCCCCTCAACAAGGTTTTTCCTGTGTTCGTTAAGAAGGGCGCAAGCCTTATCAAAGCATTTTTCGCGGTCGCCCATGCACACGGCAAGCCCTATATCCGCATGGTCATAGCGGGCAGTGGAATTAAGCAGCGTGGCATATTCGGAAGCGTCCCG